>JALYXG010000350.1 GCA_030947205.1 Chloroflexota bacterium | reverse complement strand
CTTCGCATTCGTCACCGTCGAGGTGGGCCGCTCCGCTGTCTGGAAGCGGGCCGGGTCCGACGTAAAGGAGAAGTTCAGGCGCATATCCTCCGCGACATTCTCCCGACGAATGACAAGTTGCACATTCCACAGGCCCTTGATCGGGAAGAAGATGCCGGTCGCCCGGAAATGGCCGCTCGGATCGCGCGGCAACGGCACGCTCGTCTGGCCGAGGTCCGCGCCGGAGAAGGTGACGAGCGCCGTCACGCGCTGCACATCCGGGAGCGGTTGCGCGCTCTGCGGGTCGGCGATGTTCGCGTCGAGCGCGCTGCCGTCCTTGCCCGTCGTCGTCAGGAGCACAACGGTCATCCCGGCCGCATCCTGCATCTCGGCAGATTGCGGCCCGCTACTTAGGTCCACTTCCTGCCCCGCTGTCGGGGGCGCGACGGCGACGGGGTTGCTCAAACGCGGATCGGCGAGGGCGGCATTCGCGCCGGTGAGCAAGTGCGCGGGCGGCAGTTGCGTGAGCGTCGCTGTGACCAGCAGCACCGCGAGGCCGAGCGCCGCCTCGATGCCCAGAAGTCGCAGCAACCAGCGGCGCGCCCGCTCCTGCCGCTCCTCGCCCAAGCGCGGCTTGATGACGAGCAGGTTGAGCGCGGCGGTGGCGATCAGCGGCAAAATCAACGCGTGCTTGATGAGCAGCGTCTGTCCATACGAGGTGTTGAGGATCGTCGCGCGCGTCGTGTGCAGCGTCATCGCGTACAGGCCCGTCGCGATCAGAAAGACAACCGAGGCGAGCGCGAGGTTCGAGAATCGCCCGACCGTCGCGGCCAGCACCGCTGTCCGCGCCTCGCTGTCGAACAGGCGGAGCCAGCGTCGTAGCGTGGCGAGCAGAACGAGCAAGCCGCCGAACCAGAGACCCATCGCGCAGAGATGCGCGGCGTCCGCGAGAATGGCGAGGACGGGCTGATGCTGGCTCTCAATCGCGTGGCTGCTGAAGGTCAGTGTCGCCGCCAGCATGAGCGAGCCACCGAGGCCCACCCGCCACGGCCAATCGGCGATCATCGGTACATCGGGCATGCTGACCGTCTGCACTTTCGGGCGGGCCGTCGCGATGACGCCGAGCACCGGCGGCTTCCCGAATGGTAGGAGCGCCGAGAGCATCCCGAGGAGGAGGGCGAGCGCGATGATTGCGATCACCCGCCACGCTGCGCCGTACGTTGTGTCGAAGGTGAGGCGGCGAAGCGTGTCGCCGCGCACCTGGAATACCGCGATGCCTGCCACCGTCGCGGCCTGCACGACCAGCGTCGCGAGATGCGCGAGGAGAAAGGCGACGAGGCCACCGAACACCCACGGTCGGAGCATCCGCGTCGCCCGCCGCCATGCCGCGTCACCATCGTCGAGGGTCCCAGTGACCGGCCGGAGCACGAGCACGGCAAGCCCGAACGCACCGATCAGCACTCCGAGCGCGAGATAGCGCCACCAGCGCACGATGACCGCGAGGACAGAAGGGTTGCCGCTGCCGGAAAGCGTGGACGCGGTTGCCGCCCCGCCCGTCGTCGGCGCGCCGATGGACTGCGGCTCCGATGGCGGCGCGGGCCCGAGGCCGCTGGCGAGCGTGAAGGAGTAATTACCCTTGGTCAGGTGGCCGTCGTTGGCGAGCACTTGCCACGCAACGGTGTACAGCCCCGGCGCGAGTTTGCCGGTCAGCGTCACTTCCACGACGCTCGGATCCCCCTCCTCAGCCGTTGCCGCACCCCCGCCGACCGGATTGCCGCTCGTGTCGAGCAGCGTGATGTCGTTAAACTTTGGGTCGGGGACCTGATCGAAGCGGATGCGGATCGCCTTGGGCGGCTGGCTGATCGTGCTGCCCGGCACGGGCGTTGCGGCGACCAACGCCACATGCGCGGAAACCGAAGAAGGCAGGAGCGCAAGCCCGGTTACTGCAAGAATGAGCGTGGCGAGAAGGTGAATTGTCCGGCTTCGGATGTGATGGTGATCTGCTACTATCGGCACGCTGCTCTCCCTTGTGCCCTTGCAGTGCATCGCCAACCGCGATCCACCGATCAGCAGTAGCATGATTATCTCGCCGCACGGGCGGAGCGTCCACAACTCATGATACGGCGGTAAAAAGCGCCTTCAAACGGTTCGCGAATGATCGTCAGCAAATCGTACGGTAGGCTCCGCTCTACCGGTACAAACGCGGCCAGCGACTGACGGTTCCGTGACCGTGATCGGGGCAAGGCGACGACGGGGAGACAGCATGCCGCTTTCTCATTTCAGCGAGGACTCGACGATTGCGCGGTTCATGCCCCGGTCGCCGCTGGCGCGGCCCGACGTCGAGGCGCTCGTCTGGGCGATTGACGAAAGGCACGCGCCGGTCTATTTCTTCCCGCGCGATTGCCCGCGTGTCTGCTTCTGGCCGCTGCCGATGACCACGCTGGAGGATGCCGCGCGCTGGTTCGCCGCCGTGCCGGGCCGGATGGTGATCGCCATCGAGAGCGCGTAGCTGGAACGGCTGTGCGCGACCCGCCTGTATCATCGCTACCGGATGCCGGAGGAGACCTTCGTTGACACCTACGATCACGGTGTCCACGTCAGCCGGGAATTGGTCGTGCCACTCTCGGTAGAGCCGGTGGGTGATCTGCTCGCCGCACTGACGGACGCGGGAGTGGAATTGCGGATCACACCGTCGCTCTCCATCGCAATGGAGAGGGGGCCGGGGGGTGAGGTTTCCCAAGAATTGCTTGCCGGAGCGTCGCACGGGTTGTATGGTTCGCCTGCACTCGGGCCTGTTCGAAAAGTGTCTCCACCATCGGTAAGTGGAACGAGTTCATCGTCACGATAGGAGTGTGTGCATGAAGATCGCGTTCGCGTCGCTGGTCGGGATCGAGCCGATGCCGTTCCCGGACCTACTCCAAAAGGCGAGCGCGCTCGGCCTGACCGGTGTCGAGGTCAATGTCGGGCCGGGCTTTCGGCGCGTCGGCACACCCGATGCACCCGGACATCTCGATCTCCGCGCGATCGTGCGCGACGGGCCGGGCGCAACGCACGAGTTGCTCGCGCGGCATGGCATGGAGATCGTCGCGCTCGCACCGATGCTTAATCTGCTCACGGCGGACGCGACGCTGCGCGCGGAGCGGATCGCCTATCTCCGCCTGACAATCGAGGCATGCGCGGCGCTCGGCGTGCGGACGGTCGTTACCTACGCGGGATCCGCCTTCGGGATGTATTTCTGGGGATTGCCCGCTGTCGGCCCGAACCACCCCTCCAACCACCTTGCGGAGAATCTGCGGCTGTATGCGGAGATTTTCACGCCGCTCGCGGAGTACGCGGAGGCGCACGGCGTCAAAATTGCTTTCGAGACCGCCGCGCGGGGCGGCGGCGAGGGGAACCTCGCGCACAGCCCGGAACTGTGGGATCGTTTGTTTG
>JALYXG010000287.1 GCA_030947205.1 Chloroflexota bacterium | reverse complement strand
CTTCGCCCACCTGCCGCACTTGACCGTCTCTTGTCAGGATAGGACCCGAGGCGTCACATCCCCGTGGAGAGAACACCATCCGGCGTTGCAAGAGCGTGACAACATGCGCGAGGATGGGCGACGGCGGCTCGCCGGGATTCTCCCTTCCTGTCCCCCGTTTTTAGGCCGTGTGTGGCAAGCGCCGAGTGCGGCCGACCGCCACGCGCCGATGCGCTGACCGGTGGTTCGTCGGCATCAGGCGCGCGCGACCCCGCATCCTCGAGCCGCGATCGCAGCCGCCAGAAGACGACAGCGAGCGACACCCCGACGACCGCCATCAGCAGTCCGCCCTCGCCCGTGAGGAGGAACGTGGTCCGCTGCTGCACGACCAGGGGCGCGAAGACGTTGAGTACGAAGAGGTTGTGGCTCGCGTGCAGCAGCACCGCCGGCCAGACGCTCCCCGTCCGCAGCCGCAACCACGCGGCGGCGAAGCTTATGCCGATCACGGATGCCGTAAAGCAGAGCAGCAGGTACCATTGCGGCCCGCCCTCCCCGTAGTCGGTGGAGAGGAGGATCGGGTAGTGCCAGACGGCCCAGATCAGCCCGCTCACGAGCGCGGTCGCGGTGAAGCCGTACGAATCACTACTGGCAAGAGCACGCGCGGGCAGTCTGACCGCCTCGTATCGTGCTGCTCGGCACCGTGCCGCCGCTCGCGGATTCTCAATGCGGATACCGCATGCTACAATCCTGCCACCAGCGGTGGTTGAGACGCTCGTGCGACGAGGCATGGAGTACGTAGGGGGTTTGGTAGCGATGCGTATCGCGGTTGCGGGTAAAGGCGGGGCCGGCAAGACGACGATCTCGGCGACGATGGCGCGTCTGTTCGCCCAGCGAGGGTATCGGGTCAATGCGCTCGATGACGATCCGAATCCGAACCTCGCCAATGCGCTCGGGTTGACGGCGGTTCAGGTGGAGCAATTGCGCGGCATCGCGCGCGAGGACATCATGGAGGAGCGGGTCGATGCGCACAACCACGCATCGCTCTATCTGACGATTCCCTTCGAGCAGGTGATTGATGACTACGGCGTCGTTGGCCCGGATGGCGTGCGGATGCTGATGATGACCGCGCTGCAGGGCGCGGGGAAGGGCTGACTCTGCGGTCAGCACGCCGCAGTTCGCGGCGTCGTCGCAGAGCTTGGCACCTTGCGCCCCGACGATGTGACGGTCCTCGACATGGAGGCCTCCATCGAGCACCTCAGTCGCGGGACGCTCCGCGATGTCGAGACGCTGCTGATCGTCACCGAGCCGTACTTCCGCGCCCTTGAGACGCTGGGGCGAACGGTACCCCTCGCGCGCGAGCTTGGTATCCCGCATATGTACGTCGTCGCGAACAAGGTCCGCTCCGAGCGGGACGAGGCGACGATCCGGGAGTACAGCACGCGCCTCGGCATGGAAGTGCTCGCCGTCGTCCCGTTCGATGAGGCGGCGCAGGAGGCGGATCGGGCGAATCAGGCGCTCATCGAATATCGACCGTCGGCACCCGCCGTGCGGGCAATCGAGGGGATGGTGGACATCCTGGCCCAAGACGCTGTCGCCCTGCGATGATCGGAGAGTTGTCCTGTTCCGTACACGGAGTACTGGTATACCCCGCGCGGGAGTATTCGGCATGACGAGCGCACGGCCACAGTTCACCGTCACGCCGATCGGCGTCGTCCACCGACCGGGCATGCCCGACGACGCCCGTAGCGAGCCGGGGACGTACTTCGACCCATTCGCCGAGTCCATTATCGAAATCTTCCCGGAATGGGTAGCAGGCTTGCCGCGCATCGAGGAGTTCAGCCATCTCGTTGTCGTGCTGTACATGGACCGCGTGACGCCACTCGCGCCCGACGATCTGCTCGCGCGTCCGCTAGAAGGTCGGGAGGATTTGCCGCCTGTCGGCCTCTTCGCGACGCGCAGCCCACGCCGCCCGAACCCTATCGGGCTCAGCTATCCAAAACTGTTGCGTCGGGATGGCTGCAACCTCCACATCATTGGTACGGATGCGTGGCCCGGCACGCCGGTGCTGGACATCAAGGGGTATTACCTGCGCGACGAGCAGCGCCTTGAAGCGACCGCGCCATCCTGGCTGCAAATACTCTGGGACGGGCACGACAAAGCGCGTGGCGGGCCACCCCCGCTTCGGTAACGCAGGAGGACGACGATGGTTATACCGGAGCGCCCGTTCGCACTGTCGATCCGCTCCGCTCGTATGGAGCGCCAACTGACCCAAGGTGAACTCGCGGCGAGAATCGGCGTGACGCAGAGCACCGTTTCCTTCTGGGAGAGCGGCGTCGAGGCCCCCACCGTCGAGCATCTCATCCTGCTCGCGTTGGAACTGCCTGAGATCATCGAGACCTTTGACGGTCGGGAACGAGAACTGCTGCAACGTGTGCTCCGGCTCGAACGGGAACTCTTTGCCGGACGATGTGCATGCGTGGGATGCTCATGCCAGGCTGAAGCCGCTACGTAAACCGACATCCCACCGATGGGCTAATGGCATTGGCTGATCTCGTGTACCCAAGGATATTAGCTGGCTAATGTACGTGTATGGTAAGGGTGTTCGCCGGAAGGAGTCGAGATGCTGTCGAAAAAAGGGATGTCACCTCTCGTCGTCGTACTGCTCATGGTGTTCCTTGCTGCCTGTGGAGGGAGTAGTGCCGCGCCCACCGCAACGCCCGCGAACGCGACGCCGACAACCGCCGCTGCGGCGTCGGCCGCGAGGCCAACTGGCGCGGCACAGCCCACGGCACCCGCGCAGCCGACGACACCGGGAGCGTCGAGCGCAGCGCCGACAACTGCCGTGCCGACATCCGCCCCAGCAGCCGCAACATCTGCCCCGGCTGCGGGCACGCCGAAGCGCGGCGGGACGGCAGTTGTCGTGATGAACGCCGATCCGGGGCCGTTGAACCCGGCGATCACGACAGCAGGCGGCACGCACACGGTCACGGATCAGATATTTAACGGTCTCGTCGGCCTCGACGACAATCTGAACCCGGTGCCGGAACTTGCCGCCAGTTGGCAAGTCAGCGCCGACGGCAAGACCTACACCTTCACGTTGCAGCCGAATGTCATGTGGCATGACGGCCAGCCGTTCTCTTCCGCAGATGTGAAGTTCACCTTCGAGCAAGGGCTGCTGAAGTTCCACGCCCGGACGAAGGCGGCGCTCGAATCCGTCTTGGATGGCATCGACGCACCCGACCCCGGCACCGTCGTCTTCCGCTTCAAGCAGCCCTA
>JALYXG010000270.1 GCA_030947205.1 Chloroflexota bacterium | reverse complement strand
GGTGTGGGGGTAATGCCGCGCGCTTCGAGATGCTGCCGCAGCGCCGGATATGCCTGTTCGAGCGCGGGGGCAAGCACGACGCGCCGCAGTTCGGGCGCGACGGCCGCCGCGAGGTCGGCGGCGCGCGTGGCGACTGCCTCCAGCGACGCGACGCGCTCGACGGTCACACCGAGCCTGCTTGCCCGGTCGGTGAAGCGGCGTTGCAGCATCTCACTTGTCGGTGCTGACGACGTGGCAACGGTGGTGTTCGCACGCACTGATCCATCCCCTTGTCGTTGATTACGTCGGCGTAGCGCGCGGTCGCACACCCCATCGCAAAGTCGTCCTGTACCAGCCACTACTTTACAATGTTTCCCCATCGGTCGCTACCAATTGCGGCGCACGCCCCCGACGGCGACACGTTGCTGCGTGTGCGAAAACGCTATCATGTGCGACAGAAAGCAAGGAATATGCAGTAAGGGAGACCATGCAATGCCTTTCATGACGATTCCCGCGATGACCGAGACGCTCACGCTCGACGCCTTTGTTGCGCGGCTCGCAACCCAGGCGGTCGTTGACGGCATTCTGTTCATGGGGTCAACGGGGGCGGGCAAACTGACCCCGGCGAGCGATTACGACCTGCTGCTGATCCTGGCCGACGACCCCGCAGCGCCGAGAATGGTCGTGACGTGGGTGGACGGGCATCTCACCGAGATCTATTGCACCCCGATCACCGCCCTCGCGCGCATCATCGCGGAGCCGACCGCGTGGCGCGAAGGCAGCGAGGAAGGATCGGTAATTAATTGGCTGCGCAATGGACGCATCGTCCACGACCACGCGGGGCGTTTGGCGGGCGCGCAGGCCATCGCACGCGCCGCCCCGCCACCCGCCGTCGCGGCTCCCGAGGGAGTCTATGGAGCATGGGGCATCCTCGGCTACAACGTGGCGCAGGCGAAACGCTACCTCGCGTCGGATGACCCGGTGTATCGGGAAGTGGTGGATTTCCGCCTCCTGTATGGCTTGGCGGAGGTGATGAAAGCATACTTCATCGTGCGGGGGTTGCCATGGCGGGGCGAAAAAGAGGCGATCCGGCATTGGACCGCACATGACCCCGCATTCCTCGCCGGATTTCGGGAGTGTCTCGCGGAAACAGATCGCGGGCGCAAGGTCGCGCGGTACGAGGAGTTGGCGCGGCTCACGCTCGCCCCGGTCGGCGCGTTATGGGCGACGGGAACCGCGATGGTCGGAGCCGGGGCGGGATGGGGCGCGGGACCGGACGCGCCGAAGGGATCAATCGAGGAGGCCAATGCCTTCTGGCAAGCGGTGGTGACGCCTTCAAATAATTGATCCTCCGTCGAGTACGCGCGTAGCCTCCAAGCCATGCGTCGCATACCCGGTGCGCGGGGGAGAGACATTGCCGCTGCGGTATCAGGCCGCTGCGGTATCAGCCGAAAAGCAGGCAGACGGGCGTCGGGATCGGGGCGACGTTGCCTGTCGGCCTCAATGTGCCGGTGGACGGGTCAACCCGGAAGGTGACAACGCTGTCGGAGTTCTGGTTCGCGGCGAGCAGGAATGTGCCCGTCGGGTCGAGCGTGAAACTGCGCGGGTCCTTGCCCTGCGTCGGTTCGTGGCCACGCGCGGTCAGTTGCCCGCTTGCCGCGTCAATCGCGAAGATCGCGATGCTGTCATGCCCCCGGTTGGAGCCATACAGGAATTGGCCGGACGGATGCACGACGATTTCGGCGCAACTGCTCTTGCCCGCGAAGTCGGCGGGTAGCGTGGCAATTGTCTGCAGGTGCGCGAGCGTGCCGCGCGCCGCGTCCCAGGCGAAACAATCAATCGTCGAGCCGATTTCGTTGATGACGTACGCGTATCGGTTCGTCGGGTGGAAAGCGATGTGGCGCGGCCCGGCCCCCGGCGCGGATCGCCCGCACGACTGCTCCATCGCGCCATTTTCGGTGGCGATGTCGTGCGCGTTCAATTTCCCCGTCGCGGTGTCGAGGCGATAGACGAGCGTCTTGTCAATGCCGAGATCAACGAGCAGGGCGTAGCGCCCGGAACGGTCGAAGGTAATCATGTGCGCGTGCGGCCCCGCCTGCCGCGCGGGGTTCGGCCCCGATCCCGTGTTCTGCACGAGATCGCTCATCGCGCCGAGATCGCCGCCCGGCTCGATCGGGTAGACGGCGACATTCCCGCTCCCGTAATTCGCCGCGAGGACGAACGCGCCGCTCGGGTCTACCGTCAGGTGGGCGGGGAACGTACCGTACGTCGGCCGCGCGCTCTGCGGCGTTAGATTCCCCTCGGCGGCATCGAGCGCAAAGGCGCTGACGCCGCCACCCGGCTGTCCGCCGTGCGTCTCCGTCTCGTTGCAGGCGTACAGGGAGCGTTGCGACGGGGCGATGGCGAGAAATGAGGGATTGGCCCCAGCAGCAACCGTCCGC
The DNA here is from genome assembly GCA_030947205.1 of Chloroflexota bacterium. Taxonomy (GTDB): domain Bacteria; phylum Chloroflexota; class Chloroflexia; order Thermomicrobiales; family JALYUS01; genus JALYUS01. Next base: position 1,634 of record JALYXG010000270.1, on the reverse strand, counting down.
ACATAGGTGAGCGCGCCGGACAGCGGATCCATCTGGTAGACGTAGATACCCTCCGCCTTGCCGTTTTGCGCGGCCTCGGTGTAGGTGCCGACATAGATGAAGGGCGCACGTCCCGAAGCAGTCATGTGATTGCACTCCCTACGGTCATATATGCAACGCGAGAGGTATCTGACGGTGGCATACCATCGGCTACGCATTCTTGCGCTCTCCCCGACACACGTCAACAGTGGGAAGTTCGGGGTTCGGAGTAAGGCATCGAACTCCGAACTCCGAACTCCGAACTTCCCACTGGCACACATGTTGCGCTTTCCCCGCAACGCCACTTGCAGACGAGCGGCTGAATAACCGGAATCGGAATCGGAATCGAATCGGGAGGAGATTTCCACCCATGCCACACGAACACGGTGACGTACCCGGCCCGACGACGAAAGGGGGCGAGCGACCCGACAACAGTGCGCGACCCGGCCAGCGCGCCGCCGAGGGGCAAGCCTCGCCGCCCGCGCCGCTCGGCTACGGCGAGGAAGCGAGCGAAAACCTCGGCACGACCGAGACCGCGCCCGATCCCGTGCCCGAGAAATTCTCTACCCCGAGCGAGAGCGAATCCCCCACACGGACGGACGCGCCGCAGAGGGGCGGCGGCTACATCCGCCTGCCGGGCGAGAATTCCTAGTCACGGCACGGCATTTGCCACGGTCTCTTTGCGGCTACCCGGTTCAGCCGAATGGAGAAATACTTCCAAACCGTTTTGCATCAGGGGCTATCTCGTAACGAAAGGGAATACACGAGGATGCAGGCAGGCCCTTACCGACTGTGGTGGGGGCCGCTTTGGTGAAAGGGAGACTTTTCGATGGACGAAGAACGCGACAGGATTCCCGGCGACGCCTATGCGGACAATCGCACGCTGCCCAATCAAACCGACCCCGCCACCGGCGAGTCGGTGGACGATGCGCTCGAAGCGACGCGGACGCAAACCGAATATCTGATGCCTGCTGAGGATGCGACGCCTGAGCCGGTCAATTGGTCCACCAACCCGACGCAGGACAGCACGCAGGAAGCGGAGTGGGAGGAGCCGTTCGACGCGCCGAGCAACAATGCCACCGGCGGCGACGACGAGGACATGCTCGCCGCCGAAGGCTCGAGTGATTCGGGCGTGGATCGCATTGTGGACGAATCGTACTTCGAGAACGAGGACGCCGACCTGAACGATGCTGAGGAAGAACCTCTCCGACGCGCCGCCCTGCCGGATGACCCGCACCCCGACTCGCATGTGCCGGATGTCGCCGACGCGGATATACTGCCCCCGGACGAGGAGACGACGCGCGGCACATCTTCGCGCCGCTGACGACCGGGAGGACGCCGCATGCCGCTTACCGCTCGGGACGATCAATTCACGCTGCGGGGCGCCTTCGCCGAGCGATTGACCCTCGCTGGGTCGCGGCGCTCCGTCTATGACTTCCTCGTGGACGCCGATACGCTGCTACCACTCGTGCCGAATGTGGAGCGCATCGTCGCACATGGCGGCGGTGCGTACCGGCTCGTCTTCGCGCCGGTCGGGGCGGCGGGCTTGCAGTTCATCCTCGAACTCGAAGTGCGCGTTTCGGGCGACGGCGCGCGCACGGTGACGCTCCGCTCCA
>JALYXG010000251.1 GCA_030947205.1 Chloroflexota bacterium | reverse complement strand
GGGTTATTGTGGCACCGGATTTGCATTGCTTGACAGTGGCGGAAACGTCACGTGGCATATGCCCGGACAGGCGTCGAGCCCGTAGTGAAGGAGTAGACATCATGGTTACCGAGAGTCGCAGACCGATTACCGAGCTGATCGAACCGCCCCTGATGGCGGTGGATATGCGCGTCCCCTCGATGGTCGTCCTGCGGCGGTTGGAGCAGGAAGGCAACCATATGGCAATCATCACGGACGAGGGCAAGCCGATTGGCATGATCAGCCTCGCCGCCGCCCGCGAGGAGGCGTCCGAAGAGAAACTCGTCGGCCAGTTGACCGTCGAGCCGCTGCCGATGGTTTTGCCGGACAGTGCGACAGTAGACGACGCGATCCACATGAATACGGCGAACATGGACCGCGTGCCGGTTGTCAATGCGGACGGCGTACTCATTGGCGAACTGCCGCGCACGAAGATCGCCGCGACGGGTCTGCATCAGGGCGACGAAGTGCCGGTCGTCGCCGAACGGGAGGGCATGGAGATGCCGATCACCGTCAAGGTGGGCCAGACCGTCGTCGGCGCGGACGGTGGGCACATCGGCACCGTCAAGGATGTCGTCGTCGAGGTGAACACCGGGCGCGTCGGGCACATCGTCGTCGAGGAAGGGCTGCTCTTCAAGAAGGAGCGCAAAATCCCCGTGGACCTGATAGACCCGATGGCGGACGACGATCATGTCCATCTGAAGGTGGATAAGGCGGACGTGGATCGCCTCGGCGATATGCACGCGCGGTGAGGGAGTAATTCCCTCACCCCCGACCCCTCTCCATTGCTGACAAGCAGTAGAGAGGGGGTCGGGGGGTGAGGCTTCCCCTTACCCCGCCGTCATCGCGGCGACTTCGTCGCGAATGTCCTGAAAGGCAACGGTGCTCAGGTATCGCTCGCCGGTGTCCGGCAAAATGACGACGATCAGTTTGCCCGCGTTCTCGGGCCGCGCCGCGACCCGCACCGCGCCCACCGCCGCCGCACCGCAGGAGATACCGACGAGCAGCCCTTCCTCGCGGATAATCTGGCGCATCATCGCGATTGCCTCGTCGCCGGAGACATTGAGCACTTCATCGAGCAAATCCACGCCGAGGACTTCGGGGATGAAGTTCGCGCCGATACCCTGAATTTTATGCCCGGCGGGCTTCATCGGCTCACCCGCCAACTGCTGCTCTATGATCGGCGATTCGGTCGGCTCGACGCCGATAATCTGCAAGCCCGGCTTCATTGGCTTCAACACTTCCGCGATGCCCGTCAGCGTGCCGCCCGTGCCAATCCCGCCGATGATGATGTCCACCGCGCCATCGGTATCCTCCCAGATTTCCACGGCAGTCGTTTCGCGGTGAATTTTGGGGTTGGCGGGGTTCGTGAACTGCTGCGGCATCCAGGCATTCGGCCGCTCGGCGACGATCTGCTCCGCCCGCGCCACCGCGCCGTTCATCCCCTGCGCCGCCGGCGTGAGGATCAATTCCGCGCCGTACGCTCGCAGCAACATCCGCCGCTCCAAACTCATGCTGTCCGGCATCGTCAGGATAAGATGGTAGCCGCGTGCCGCCGAGGCCCATGCGAGGCCGATCCCCGTATTGCCGCTCGTTGGCTCGACGATCAGCGTCTCCTGATTGATAATGCCGCGCTCCTCCGCGTCCGTCAGCATGCCGACGGCGATGCGGCACTTGACGCAGAACCCGGGATTGAACGACTCTAACTTGGCGATGACGCGCCCCGGTAGCCCGGCGGTGACCTTGTTCAGTTGGACAAGCGGAGTGTTGCCGATCAGTTCCCAGGCGTCCTTGGCGATCTTCGGGCGTACGCGGCGGTGAAGTGTGGTTTGCGCCATGGTGTACGGCTCCTTCTGCGGTATGCTTACGTTGCCGGAAGGCCCGGCTTCGGTCGGTTGATTATTCATCGCATTCGGGCGCGAGTTTGTCAAGAATATGGTGGCGGGGGTTAGGTCTTTTATGCGCAATCTCCTCGTTTTTCAGTCCGGTGGGGTGACGGCGGTAATCAATGCGAGCATGGTCGGCATCGTGCGCGAGGGGATGGCGCAGGACTCTGTCGGGGAGATCATCGGGGCGCGGTCGGGGATTCGCGGCCTTCTGGACGACGACCTCATTGACCTGCGCCGCCAATCCGCTGCCACGCTCGCTCGCGTGCGCAACACGCCCTCCGCCGCGCTCGGCAGCACACGCCACAAACCGACGGATGACGACATCGCGCGCGCCCTCGACGCGCTCCAGCGATTAAACGTCGGCTATGTCTGCCCCATCGGGGGCAACGATTCGGCGGACACGGCGCACCGCCTCCATCGGGCGGCGCACGCGACAGGGCTGAACATCCATTTCGTCACGGTGCCGAAGACGATTGACAACGACCTGCCGCACACGGATCACACGCCGGGCTACGCCTCCGTCGCACGGGCAGTGGCGCGAATGGCGCGCGAAACGGCATACGACACCGAAGCGCTCCCGCTCTTTCCCGTCAAGTTGCTCGAAGTGATGGGGCGGGACGCGGGCTGGGTCGCCGCCGCCACCGCCCTCGCGCACGACGGGCCGGACGACGCCCCGCACCTCATCTATCTCCCTGAACGTCCGCCGACTGCGGCGCAGATCCTCGACGAGATCGCAGCGGTCGTCGCGCGCGTCGGCTGGTGCGTCGCGGTCGTGCCAGAAACGCTGCGCGACCCGGACGGCAAGCCGATTGGCGGTCTCGGAACCTACGTTGACCCTTTCGGCCACGCCTACGCTGCCAGCCCTGTCGCCGCGCTCGCCGCGACGCTCGAACGGGAGCGCGGCCTACGCACCCGCTACGATAAGCCGGGCACCATTGCCCGGATGATGCCCGCCCCCCTGGATTTGGATGAAGCGGAAGCGTGCGGTCGGGAGGCGGTGCGTCGCGCCATCGCGGGCGAGAGCGACCGGATGGTGACGATCGAACGCATCGCAGACGAACCCTACGCCATCCGCCACGGCGTCACCCCGCTCAGCGGTGTCGCGAACATCGTCCGCAACCTGCCGGACGAATTCATCGCACCCGATGGCCGAGGCGTCACCGACGCCTTCCGCCGCTACGCCCTGCCCTTGCTCGGCCCCGATCCTTTCCCACCCTTTGGCCGACTCGAATCACAGTAGTATCGGCGCAATGGCTGGTGTTGCCGCTTCTTGCTCCTTGATCGTCGTGCAGCAGTGCAGCGAATAGCATGCGTAACGACAGGTGTACGGTTTCGCATCACCAAATGAGCAAGTCAACCGTTCATTAAGCAGCGTCCACTGCATTGCCACATGACGTTCATTGGCAGGAGTGGAGACGAGGGGGAAGTGCATGGAAACGACAAAGGTTGATCGGGAGCGGTTGCGGGCCGAGGTGGAAGCGACCCTGCCGTCCTTGCAGAACAAAGAAGGGGACGCATTGCTGACGCAGGCTGCCACCGAAGCGCAGGACGCGCACCGAGCCGGCGGAGCCAAGAATGCGGACATGATCTCGTGGGACGACATCGGCCACTGGAAGGACGAACTGATCGCCAAAGCGCAGCCGATTCTCTGCCAAACGGAGAACCGGAAGATTCTCGACGATACGCTGGATGCAGCGAATACCGCGAGCGTTGCCGCATTGCTGCTCCCGTCCGTAGGGCTGCCCATGAAAGTCGTCATCACGCTGGCGGCGGCACTGATCCGCATGGGCGCGAATGCGGTCTGCGCGAATTACAAACCCGCCACACCTGCGGGTGGTGGAGCGACGGCATAGCAAAACGGAGACGCCATCACGATGATGCCGGGGGTCCGTGTGACACCCCCGGCTGTTTTTTTTGCAATCCGGCAGTCGAGGACTGTCTCGCACTCCTCCTATGCACAGTAGCGACAGTCGTCGGCGCCCGATACACCGGTATTCCTGTGCTAGAATCGCGGTGCGGACGAGGCTACCACAGGCCATGGCCCGCGTTATGCTGCATATGCAACAGCGAATCCATATCGTGCGACGCGGGGGATGATACGCAGTTCCCCGGAATCATTCAGGAGGGGCGAGATGCAGGTTCAAGAGAATGTTGCGGGACTGATGCGCACGCTCGGCAGCGCGGTTATCGTCAATGATGACGCGTCCAGTGTCACCGTGAGAGATCGGGGCGCGGTACGCGGCGACTTGATGGATACGCTTGCCTGGAACGCCGCCTTTGGGCAGAACGGCGTCAAGGAGGCGGCGATCTGGCTGATCCGCGCGATCGGCGAGCAGGTCGGCGTCGTCCCCGCCTCGATCCACGACTACTACATGGCCGCCGGACGCGGCGAATTCGCCAATGTCACCGTCCCAGCCTGCAATATCCGCGGCATGACCTACGACACTTCCCGCGCCGCCCGCTGCGCTGCGCAATCGCTCGACGCGAAAGCCCTGATCTATGAAATCGCCCGCTCCGAACTCGGCTACACCGGGCAGGGGCCGGAGGAATTCGCCGCCCAAGTGCTCGCCGCGAGCATCCGCGAGGGATACGAAGGGCCGGTCTTCATCCAGGGCGATCATGTGCAAGTCAATGCGAAGAACTACGCGAAGGACCCGGACGGCGAGATCGCCGCGATGCACGACCTGATCAAGCGCGAGATGGCGGCCGGTTTCTACAACATTGACATTGATACCTCGACGCTCGTGGACCTCGACAAGGGGACACTGGACGAGCAGCAGACCGTCAACTACACGCTCGCCGCCGCGTTCACCCAGTACATTCGCGGCCTCCAGTTCGGCGACCTGACCGTCTCCGTCGGCGGTGAGATCGGCGAGGTCGGCGGCAAGAACAGCACTGTCGAGGAGTTGCATGCCTTCATGCAGGGGTACGAGCGCGCCCTGGAGGCGCTTGATCCACGCACGGTTGGCATCTCCAAGATCAGCGTCCAGACCGGCACATCGCACGGCGGCATCGTGATGCCGGACGGGACGGTCAAGGAAGTGAGCGTGGACTTCGCGACGCTCGGCGCACTCTCCGCAGTGGCGAAGCGCGACTACGGCCTCGGCGGCGCGGTGCAGCACGGCGCGAGCACGCTGCCGAAGGAGGCGTTCAACGAGTTCGCGAAGTCGGACGCGATCGAGGTGCATCTCGCGACGGGCTTCCAGAACCTCATCTTCGACCACCCCGCGATGCCCGCCGACCTCAAGGAGCAGGTGTACACCTGGCTGCGCGAAAACCGGCAGGAGGAACGTAAAGAAGGCATGACCGACGAGCAGTTCTACTACACCACCCGCAAGCGCGGCTGGGGCCCTCCCGGCATCAAGGAGGCGTGGTGGAACATGCCCGCAGAGAACAAGCGGGCGATCATGACCGATCTGCAGGAGGAGTTCCGCGTCATCTTCGACCGCCTCGGCATCGCCAACACCGCCGCAGCGGTGGACGCAACCGTCCGCCCCGTCAAATCTGCCCAACCGATGCCCGACTCACTGCGCGCGACGGTGTAACGAAAGGCTGAGGGCTGAGCCTCTTTCACCGTTGCCATGCCATGGTTATCCGACGGAACATCGCTGTGCGCCCCTACCAACACCATGCTCTCGTCATTCGGAACGCATTCCCCGGCTCTCGCTCCGTCACGTTGCTCCCGGCCCGCGCACGAATTTACCGGGTGTGGCGTTCGTGTGCGCACCGTCGGCAAGGACGCGCGTGCCGTTCACCCAAACATCGCGCACGCCGACCGAGAGTTGATGCGGATCGGTGAAGGTGGCACGGTCACCGACCGTTTCGGGATCGAAGATGATGACATCCGCGTAATGGCCGTCCCGCAAGAGGCCACGGTCGCGCAGAAACAGGCGATCCGCGACGGCGGAGGACATCTTGCGGATCGCGTCTTCGAGCGGGATGACTTTTTCCTCGCGCACGTACTTGCCGAGCACGCGCGTGTAGGTGCCGTAGGCGCGCGGGTGGACAAGTCCCGTCGCGTTCGCGGGGTCAATGCCGCCGGCGTCGGTGCTGATCTTGATCCACGGTTGCCGCAGTTGGAGGGCGAGGTTGTCTTCCGTCATCATGAAGTAGATCGTCGAGATGGACTGCTCCTCGCTGAGGATCAGGTCAATCAGCGTGTCAATCCATTCCTCCTCGCGCACGCGCGCGATCTCCGAAAGGCGCATCCCGGCGTATTGCAGGTTCTCGGGCTTGCGGAAGCCGATCGGCATGACGCGATCCGGCCCGGCGAGATTGACGCGCGCCTCGAAGGCGTCGCCCGGATTAATCACCGACTGGCGAATCTTCGCGCGCATTGCCGGGTCGCGCAGGTTGTCGAACAGTTTCCCTTCCGCCGCCGCCCACGGGGGCAGGCAGGCGGTCAGACCCGTGCCGGAGGCGATGTACGGGTACATGTCCGCCGTGATGTCCAATCCTTCGGCGCGCGCCCGCTCAATCCGCGCGATCACCGCCGCCATCTTGTGCCAGTTGCGCGGCGCGGTCGCCTTGAGGTGATACACCTCGACGGCGCACTTGCCCTTCGTACCGATCTCGATCGCTTCTTCCAGCGCCTCCAGAAAACGGTCGCCCTCGGAACGAAGATGGGTGATGTAGACGCCGTTGTACCGCCCGATTACCTTCGCAATTTCGACCAGTTCGTCGGTGACGGCGAAGGCGCCGGGCGGATAAATGAGGGCCGTCGCGACGCCGAATGCGCCGTCCTCCATCGCCTCCGCCGTCACCCGGCACATCACGGCCAGTTCATCGGCATTCGGTGGGCCGAGTTCCTGC
>JALYXG010000213.1 GCA_030947205.1 Chloroflexota bacterium | reverse complement strand
TCGCCGCGCCGGATGGCCGCGTACCCCGCCGTGTCCGAGCAACCGATCTTCCGAAACGCTACCTTCGCGTCAACCGTTGCGCACCTGGTCTTCGCGCCTTCTACTACACGGGAAATGGACATACTTGTGCCCCCTACTGTGTTTGCGTGCGGCACCGTGTTGTGCCGTTACATGCAGTCTAGGGGCGTCTATGTTCTCGGTCAGGAACAGATAGGAACGGTAACTATTGAGGAAGAATAACGCGCCGAATCTTGTGCCAATCGAGTTCGTGGCGGTTGAGGTAGCGTTGAAGCGTCGGCTTGCTTACATCGAACCACGCCGCAACATCCTCTTGTGACGGGCGACTTACTGCTCTTCGCAACTGCCAGTCGCCGCCCTGCTCATAGAGCGCGACGTAGGCGCGACGTATGCAATCGGGGTCATTATCATCAAGGTAAGTATCACCCTCTGCTTTGCCAGTCACGAGGACTTTGTTGATGAGTGCGATTCCGCGCGTGATCTTCGCCGCCTCATTAGTCATCGATCTGATTGAAAGGCGACCGCCCTTCAACGTTGCATGCTCTAGACCGCGTAGAGAGATTTCTTTGCCACCTTCGGGATGCCAGCGGCAATCAAGGCGCGCCCGTGTCTGATCGCTAGTGACGATTGCAAGCCATACCTTGAGGTATACGCGCTCGTCACTGGCGAGGTTATCAAGATGCACCCGGACAACCGGGCCGTTCGCAGGAGGTGTGGCAGCGAATGTGCCGATCATCGTCAGTTCGTAGCCCTGCCAGTTCTCACCGTGAACGGGTGTGCCGTCGAGTTCGTATCCACCCGCGAAGAGCCTCGCACCCTCATAGCGGAATCCGAAGGGAACGGCATCGTCCGGCATCCCCAGTGTGGCGATGTAGCGTGCGGCATCACTCGACGGAAAGAATACTTGCTGATCTCGTGTGACTACGTAAATCGGGGTAGCATTAGGGATGCTCGACATAACATTGAACACGGTGTCCGCCACGGTCGCGATGTACCCCTTCGGGGTCGTCCCGTCCTCGCGACGAAACTCCCACTGCCGATCTTCGGCGCTGCCGGGTTTCTGCGTCCGCGCCATTTCCCGCCGCCCTGTCTGCCACCGTCGGCACGCAACTACTTCACCATTGCTTCACGGAACGTGCCACAACACCGAAATACAGAACACTATAAGAGCACTCAGTATTCCCGCAAGATTGCCTGTTTTTCCTTGCCACATAAGCATATCGCATCTCACGGCACAACGCGCGCATACACGCACTAACAGCCATTTGCTGGCCCCGACGCACTTCCCAAGCAGAATGTCGTCGGTTCGAGTCCGATCACCCGCTCCAGTTTTTCTCTGACTACAGCAAGCAAAACCGCCCCAACTGCGAGGCGGTATTTTGCGCGAAATACTCTTGGTCACGATTTGGTCATCGGCGATTGCATGGACTGTTCAGAAAGCAGCCTGCCAATAGTTGCCGACTCCTACATGCGCGATGTGACAAGTGCGTCGGCGTTTCCGTTGAGCGGCATATTGTTCGCGTAAAGACGCCAGCGTCGAGACTTCCGTCGTTCCGGCCTGCCCGTAAACCATGCGTCGTTTCTGTGTGTTGCACCGGGGTCTGTACGGGAGCACCAAAAATGACGGCTTGACACGGTGCGGATGCGCAGTATAGTGAAGCCATATTGAACAGAATAACGCCTGTGTACTCCATTCCTTGCGCCGTCATTTATGTGTGGCAACAAGGGATACGTCTCAGGCAGGAGCCCACTGGGTCACGTTCCAACTCACGTTGTCGGTTCGTCAGCAGCCCAAGGAGAGGTACATGAGCAACATACCGGCGAGTCACCCACTGAGCCGCATGACACGACGCGGGTTCCTCACCGTTGCGGGCGCGAGCGCCGCTGCGGCAATCCTTGCGGCGTGCGGCGGGAGCAGTGCCGCCACGGATACGCCGAAGCCGGCCGCGAACACGGCAGCACCCGCCACTTCAGGCTCCGCCGCCGCACCAACGACCGCTGCGGCAGCGTCCGCCGCCCCCGCCTCCACCGCGTCCGCCGCCTCGGTTGTGGCCGCGCCCGGTACGACGGGGACTATCGCCGCAAATGCTGCATCCCCGACCGCAGCGGTCGCGGCTCAGGCCAAGCCCGGCGGTAAATTGGTGATCCGCTGGTATACCGGCGATCCGCCTGACATGGACCCGTATCTCAATGTTACCTTCCGGGCTGCGGAGTTCGGCGGCTTCTTCTACAGCCGGTTGCTCAAATTCGATAACGGTCCCGGCATCGCGCCCACCTCCTTCACGCCGGTCCCCGATCTCGCCGAGAAATTCGTCGTTTCCCCGGACGGCCTGACCTACACCTTTACCATCCGTGCCAACGCCAAGTGGCAGAACAAGGACCCGATGAACGGGCGCGCCGTCACTGCCGACGACGTGGTCTGGTCGTTCGACCGCTTCCGCAAGGTGTCGCCTCAGAAACAGTCCTTCGACATCGTCAAGGAGGTCAAGGCGACCGATCCGCGCACCGTCGTCTTCACGCTCACGGCCCCGTTTGCACCGTTTGACGTTGCACTCGCCGCGCCGGTCTTCTACATCATGCCCAAAGAGGTGATCGAGGCGGATGGCGACGCGCGCAAGCGGGTGATCGGCAGCGGCCCGTGGATCTTTGACAAGTACGACAAGGGCGTGCAAATCGTCGCCAAGAAGAACCCAGACTACTACTTCACCGGCACGCCGAACGTGGACGAGGTAGACCTGCTGATCGTCCCGGAAGATGCGACCGCCGTCGCCAATCTGCGCGCAAAGCAAATTGATATCAACGCCGTCTCGGAGACGGATCGCAAGGGCCTTCAGACATCGAACCCCGAACTCCAGTTCCTGGATTACCCAGACAACCTGCTCTGGTTCTTCTTTTGGAAGACGGACGCGCCGCCATTCAACGACATCCGCGTGCGGCAGGCCGTCTCGCTGGCGCTCGATCGCGACGAACTGATCAGCACCCTTTTCGAGGGTCGGGGTGCGATGAACAACTCCGTGCCCGCCGGGCTGACCTCGTGGTGGCTGGATCCACGCAGCGCGGACATGGGGCCAAACGCGAAATACTACAAGCGGGACGTGGACGCGGCGAAGAAGCTCATGGCGGACGCGGGCTTCGCGAGTGGCCTGAAGGTACCGTTCATTTCCACCCAGAATGCCTACGGGAACACCTTCAACAACAGCATCGAGTTAGTGATCAAGCAGATGAAGGATATCGGCTTGACATTGGACTTCCGCCCGCAGGATTACGCCGCCTACATCGGCAGCACCTTTCTCGGCAAGTACGAGCCGGGGACGATGGTCTGGGCCCTCGAAACACAGTTCAACGATCCGCACTACTATCTATTCAACATGCACCACCCGACTGGCTCCCGCAATCACGCGAGCGTCAATGACCCGACGCTGACCGCGATGATTGAAAAGGAGACGGGGACAATTGAGCGGGCGGCACGCAAAGCGCTCATCTTCGACATTCAGCGGTATCTCGGCGAGAAGCAGTACTACGTCATCGGCCCATCCGGGCGGGTGAACATCGCGACGCAGCCGTGGGTGAAGAATTTCTTCTACCAGGCCGACTATGGACGCGGCGCGGAATACATCCCGAAGGTTTTCCTCGACGGCAAGAAGTAGCGCGGGAGACTTGGTCGTTCTTCTCAGGAGTGACGCAGTTCGCGAGAGAAACCTAGTGATGGCGGGCTTTAGCCTACTACAGGGAGGCAGGCTAAAGCCCGCAACCACTAGGAAAAATCGCCCCAACTGCGGTATATAAGGATCGCGATGCAACGGTACATCATGCGGCGTCTTCTACTCACGATTCCATCTTTGCTCGGCGTCACGCTGATCGTTTCGGGCATGGTTCGCCTGCTGCCGGGCGACGCGGTCACGCTGATGTTGCAGGACTACGGCGGGTACGCCAAAGACGCCGACGACTTGCGCGCCCAACTCGGCCTGAGCAAGCCGTTTCAGGTTCAGTATCTGAAGTGGCTCGGCGGCATTCTGCATGGGGACTTCGGCCAGTCGTTGCGCGATCGCACGCCGATCGCGCACGATCTCGCTACGCGGCTGCCCGTCACCTTCGAACTCGGCCTGCTCGGCCTGCTCATTTCCCTGCTCATAGCGATCCCGCTGGGCGTCTATTCGGCGGTGCGGCAGGATTCGCTTGCGGACTTTATCGCCCGGAGTGCGGCGATTGCGATGCTGGCGATCCCCGGCTTCTGGCTGGCGACGCTCGCGATCACGCTGCCGGCGCTCTGGTTCCACTGGTCGCCGCCGCTCATTTATACGCGCCTGCAAGACAGTCCCGGCACCAATATCAAGCAAATGCTCCTCCCCGGTATCATCCTCGGCATTGGCCTGTCCGGCTCGATCATGCGGCTGACACGGGCGCAGATGCTGGAAGTTCTGCGTCAGGATTACATTCGGACCTCGCGTGCGAAGGGGTTGAGTGATCGTGCGGTAATCTATCGGCACGCGCTGCGGAACGCGGTCGTGCCTGTCGTCACGCTGCTCGGATTGAACATGGCAGTGCTGATTAGCGGCACCGTTGTGTTGGAAAGCATCTTCGTCCTCCCTGGCATGGGGCGGTACTTGCTCGAAGCGCTCAACAATCGCGATTATCCGGTGGTGCAGGCAGTCGTCTTACTCTTCGCCACCTTGATTATCGTCATCAATATGGGCGTTGACCTGCTCTATGCATGGCTTGACCCGCGCATCCACTATTCGTAGGGTAACGTCCGCGACACACGACGAACCGACGCACGCCAGAACAGGAGCAATCGCCCAATGCGTTCCGAGCAACCGAAAGTCGCGCCTATCGCGGGCGCTATACCGGCGAAGGAAAGCGGTCGCTCCCTTGCGCCACCCCGACGCACACGACCCTTCGCGGCGATCTGGCGATTCGCCCGGAACAAGCCGCTGGGCGCAGTCGGCGGCATCATCGTGCTCGTCCTGACGTTCACGGCGCTTTTTGCCTCGCAACTCGCGCCGTACGACTACGATGCGGGTAAAGGGGTGGATCGCCTCAAAGGCCCGTCGCTGCAACATCTGCTCGGCACGGACAATCTCGGGCGCGATCTATTCAGTCGCATCATCTATGGTGCGCGCATCTCGATCGAGGTCGGCTTCGGCGCGGTGCTCGTTGGCACCGGCCTCGCGACGCTCTTTGGCGTGATCTCCGGATACTACGGCGGTTTGTTCGACCTGATCTTCCAGCGCTTTATTGATGCCTGGATCGCCTTCCCCGCCATTGTCCTGCTCGCTTGCCTCGTGACGATCCTCACCAGTCGCGCCACCAGTTCGGGCAGTTCAATCGTCATCGTCGCGGTCGCGCTCGGGCTGATCGTTGCGGGTGGCTCGACGCGCGTCGTGCGGAGTGCGGTAATCGGCATTCGGGATATGCCATACATGGAGGCGGCGCGCTGCGCCGGTTGCACCAACGGGCGGATCATTATGCGCTACGTGCTACCGAATGTCCTCGCCCCAATCATCATCCTCGCGACCGTGCAGTTAGGCGGCGCGATTTTGGCGGAGTCCACCCTGAGCTTCCTCGGCTTCGGCGTCAAACCGCCGATGCCCGCCTGGGGGAGCATGCTCGCCGGTTCCGGTCGGCAATTCTTCCTCGTCGCGCCGTCGCTGGCGATCTGGCCAGGCATCGCGATTAGCCTCGCGGTCTTCGGTTTCAACATGCTCGGTGACGCGCTGCGCGATGTGCTCGATCCCCGTTTGCGCGGCTCGCGATAGTCGGGCAGAGATTTCGCTGGCATGGTTTTTCTTGGTAGCGTAGGCTTCAGCCTGCGTCCCTTCCCCGATAAAATGAGTTTTCCAGCCTGCGAAAGGGAAACAGGGACACAGGCTGAAGCCTACGCTACCGGGCATTTCCCCGCTCATATGTCCGCCATAATCCACCATGCATTTCGGCCTTCCTCTTTTTGCGCGCAATGGTCGGGTCGTGTAGCATGGCGGGGCCGCAACGGATGCGGAATGAGTTTGATGGAAGAGGAGCAATTCGTGCCGCGTGGCCTTGAGAATGCAATCATTGATTTTCTCCGCAGCTTGTACGGTAGTGTGGGATGGTTGGGCGTCCTGCTCGCGATGACCATCGAAAGCGCGGCGATTCCGCTCCCTAGCGAAGTGATTATGCCGCTGGCAGGGTGGTTCCTGATTAAGGACCAAAGTCATCCGGTCTGGTACGTCGTCATCGCGGGGGTAGTCGGGGCACTCGGCTGCGTCCTCGGCTCGACGATCACCTATTGGATCGGCGCATCCGGTGGGCGACCGCTCCTGATGAAGTACGGCAAATATGTCCTCATCTCGCCGCATCACATCGAGGTTGCCGATGAGTGGTTCGCAGAAAAGGGCGAAGCGACCGCGTTTTTTTCGCGCCTCCTGCCCGTTGTGCGCACCTTCATTTCTCTGCCGGCGGGCATTGCGCGGATGAATTTCCCCCGCTTCATCGCCTACACGTTCGCCGGCTCGTTCATCTGGTGCGTCGCGCTGGCGACCGGCGGCTATTACGCGGGGGCGAACTGGGAACATCTTCGCAATGTGTTGCGGCCTTTCGATTACCCCATCGCCGCCGCAGTCGTGATCCTGCTTATCGTGTTCTTCGTTCGTGGTCGCCAGCGCGCCCGCGTCCCGCTCGAAGCGAGGGATTGATGATGGCTACCGCACCGACCACGATTGGCAGCACGATGACGAACCTCCGCTGCACGTACTGCGGCACGGAATACGACGCCGATGTGCTGCAAACCCTCTGCCCCAAAGACGGTCGCGTGCTCGCGCCGCAGTATGATCTGCGCCGCGCCGCGCAAACGATGACGAAAGAATCGCTGATCGGGCGGCAGGCGACGATGTGGCGATACACCGAGATCATGCCGGCCCGCGACCCGGAGCATGTCGTGACGCTTGGCGAGGGCTGGACGCCACTCCTGACGATGGCAGGACTCGAACCGCTGACGGGCCTGTCGAATATCTGGGCGAAGGACGAGAGCCGCAACCCGACGGGCAGTTTCAAGGATCGCGGCCTCGGCGCGGCGGTCACGCGGGCGCGCGAACTCGGCGTCACTGCCGTCGCGATCCCGTCGGCGGGCAATGCCGCCTCCGCGATGTCTGCGTTCGCCGCCCGCGCCGGGATGGATGCATTCGTCTTCATGCCGCAGGACACGCCGGACGCGATGAAGGCGGAGAGCGCGGCGTACGGCGCGCATGTCTTCCTCGTCAACGGCCTCATTAATGATTGCGGTGCGATCATCCGCCAGCAGAGTGGGCCGCGCGGCTGGTTCGATGTTTCGACGCTCAAGGAGCCGTATCGCGCCGAGGGTAAGAAGACGCTCGGACTCGAACTCGTCGAGCAACTCGGCTGGCGCGTGCCGGACGTCATTATCTATCCCACCGGCGGCGGCACGGGCATCGTCGGCATGTGGAAGGCATTCGCCGAACTGGAAGCGATGGGGTTGATCGGGCCGGAGCGACCGAAGATGGTCGTCGTGCAGGCGGCGGATTGCGCGCCGATTGTCCGCGCCTTCGAGCAGGGCGAGCGCCATGCCGCGCTCTGGGAGAACGCGCACACGATCGCTCCCGGTATGCGTGTGCCCGTCGCAGTGGGCGACTACCTGATTCTCGACGCCGTGCGCGAGAGCGGTGGCACCTGCATCACCGTGACAGACAACGAGATGCTGGAATTGACGCCGAAGATCGCGGCAGCGACCGGCATCTGGCCTAGCCCTGAAGCGTCCAGCACGGTCGTCGCGGCGCGCAAACTGCGCAAAAGCGGCTGGCTGAAGGAGGACGATGAAGTCCTTTGCTTCTTCACATCAGGCGGCATCAAGCACCTCGATCTCGCGACGATCCCGACCGGCCCGATCCTGACCCCCGGTGATGCGAACATCGGCGACATCATTGACGCCGCGCTCGGTCAGAGGTCATAGAATGACGGCGCAACCGACCCTTTTCAGCCGCATTATCGCCGGGGACATCCCAGCCGACATCGTTTATCGCGACGAATATTGCATCGCCTTTCGGGACATCCAGCCGCAGGCGCCGGTGCATCTTCTGGTCGTGCCAGTCGAGCCGATCCCCGGCGTGGCGAATGTGGACCCAATGCACGAACAGATGCTCGGCCACCTGCTCGTCGTCGCGGCACGCCTCGGCGAGGAGTTCGGCGTTGCCCGTTCGGGGTACCGCCTGATTATCAATCACGGCGAGGACGCGGGGCAGACGGTGCCGCATTTGCATTTGCACCTGATCGGCGGGCGACCGCTCGGCGCGCTGGTCGGCGGGGAACCTGCACCGGCACATTGACGGATTGCGCTGCAATTCGTATACTCAACGGGCAAATCGCGGCGAGCATTGCACTGAACACCTACTGTTCTATGTTCTATGCTCGCAACACGGTCTTGATGGGGGGTGACGGCGGTTGACCGAAGTAGTCGTCGGTGACAACGAGAGTTTCGAGGCAGCACTGAAGCGTTTCAACAAGAAGGTCCAACAGGAGGGCATTCTGGCGGAAGCGCGGCGGCGCGAGCACTACGAGAAACCGAGTGTGAAGCGTAAGAAGAAGGAAGCGGCGCGGCGGCGCAAGCTTTTGAAGAAGGCGCGGACGCTCTAAACCCCCTTATCCGAGGAGCAGCGGCACATGCCGGATGCGGCGCCGTCCGACGGTGTTACCATTCCACAGCAGGTCGAGGCAGACCTCAAAGATGCGATGCGAGCGGGCGATTCGGCCCGCCGCGACGCATTGCGCCTTCTCCGCTCCGCCCTCAAGAACGCGGAGATCGAACGACGCGGAGATAGTCGTGCGCCGATGGGCGACAGCGATGTCCGCACGATCATTCAGCGCCAGATCAAACAGCGCCACGATAGCGTTGAGCAGTTTCGGAAGGGCAATCGCGAAGACCTCGCCGCGAAAGAAGAATCCGAAATTGCCGTTTTCCAGTCGTACCTCCCGCAAGCGATGGACGAGGCTGCGATGCGGTCGGCCGCTATCGCAGTGATCGGCGAAACCGGCGCGCAAGGCCCGAAAGATATGGGCAAAGTGATGCCTGCGCTCCTCGCCCGCGTCGGCGACAGTGCCGACCGGAGCGCACTCGCCGGGATTGTTCGGCAATTACTCTCCTCGTAACGGCGTTGCCCGGTTGTCCGACTTCATGCCGCAGGACGCGACGCGATGCACGAACAGACGCCACAATCCAGCGGACCGACGGGTGCGATTGAGCTTGAACTCGAACGCGCGCCGTTTCGTCGCGCGCGTTTCGGGGCGTTGCGGCGCGCCGACTGGCAGTATCCAGTCGTCCTCTCGATCATCCTCTTCGCTATCGCCTCAGCCACGCTCCTCTGGCGGTATCAACCCGGCACGCTCGACCTCACTGCGGGCGAGGTAGCAAAGCAAACGGTTAAGGCGAACCGCACTGTCCAGTATGTCAGTGCGATCAAGACGAATGAAACGCGCCGGGCGGCGATCGAGGACCCCGCGAATATTGTCTTTGCGCAAGACCCGCGCGTCGCCGAAGCGCAGGCCCAAAAGATGGAATCGTTCATCTCCGCCGTCGAAACAGCGAAACGCGACGCGACCATCGGCGCGGTGCAGTTCCGAGACCGGCTGACACCCGTTGTGCCCCCCGGCCTTCCGGTCGCTGACATTGACACGCTCTACCGCCTCGATGACGGTTCGCGCCTGCGCATCGAGAATGCCGCCCGCCAGACGCTCCGCACCATCCTGACTGACCGCAAAATAGCGGCAGGCGGAGAGACGGCGGCGCAACTCCAGATGAATGTGACCAGCGCCGACGCGCTCAGTGCAACGGAGAGCGGCGTCGCGCTCAACCTCGCGCGCGCCTATGTCGTCTCCAACATGACACAGAACGCTGCGGAAACCCGCGCCCGTCAACAGCAGGCGGCAGCAGCGGCGCCCGACGTCAAGGTGACGGTGCTGGAGAACGAGGTGATCGTCCGCGAGGGCGATCTCGTCACGCCGGATGCCGTCGAAAAGCTGGAATCGCTCGGCTTCGGCACGCCGAAATTGACGATCCAGCGCATCCTCGGTGTGCTCGGTTTGACCGCTTCGCTCGTCGCCGTCGTTGCCGTCTTTCTGTGGAAAACGTCGGCGGGCCGGTGGCGGCGCAATCAAGCATTGCTTCTGCTCTTCGCCTTGAATACGCCGGTGGTGCTCGCGCGCTTTCTGCTGACCGGGCACGCGGTCGTGCCGTATCTCCTCCCGATTGCCGGGGTGAGCATGGTACTCACACTGCTCCTCAACACCGAACTGGCGATGGCGTCAACGGTCTTCCTCGCGGTGATCTGCGCGTCGTTCGCCGATCAATCCCTGTCACTGGCCGCGATGTTTCTCGTCACGGGCCTCATCGGCGTGCTGCTCGCGGAACGCGCGCAAACAACCGTTGCGTTCCTGTGGAGCGCGGCGGCGCTCGGTGCGGTTGGCTCACTCAGCGCGGTCAGTTGGCGGTTGCTGACGCCGCCTGCCGACGCGCTCGGGCTTGCCCAGCGGGCCGCGTTTGCCTTCGGCAATGGTGTCCTGTCGGCGGGCGCGGCCTTTATTGGCGTGACGCTACTGGCCCGATTATTCGGCATCATCACGCCGTTCCAACTGCTCGAACTCGCGCATCCGCGACAACCCCTCCTGATGCGACTGGCGCAGGAAGCGCCGGGGACGTATTACCACAGCATCGTCGTCGGCAACCTTGCCGAAAAGGCGGTCGAGGAGATCGGTGGCGATCCGCTTCTGACGCGCGTGGCGGTGTTTTACCACGACATCGGCAAGGCGCTCCACCCGTCCTATTTCATCGAGAACCAGGCGAATATGCGCAACATCCACGATACGCTCGACCCGTACACTTCGGCGCGGATCATCATTGCGCATGTGACCGACGGTATGGCGATGGCCGAACACGCCGGCCTTCCCTCGCCGATTCTCGATGTGATCGCCCAGCATCACGGGACGACGCGAACTGAAATTTTCTATCAGAAGGCGAAGGAGCATGACGGCGACGCGGTTGATGCGACCCTCTTCCAATATCCCGGTCCGATTCCACAAACAAAGGAGTCGGCGGTCATCATGCTCGCCGACGCGACCGAAGCAGCAACCCGCGCCGCGAATCGGGCCGGTCGCCTCAATGTTGATGCGAATGCCGCCGCAGGTGGCGATGTTGAAGCGGCACGCACAGCGGCGATCCGCACGATTGTCGAGCGGATCGTCCAGGACCGGCTGAAGAATGGGCAACTCGCGGCGGCGCCTTTGACGCTGCGTGATCTCGATGCCATCCAGCGCACCTTCGTTGCCGTACTGGACGGCATGTATCACCCACGGATTGATTACCCCGAACCGGCGCCGCCTGCCGCACCAGTTACCGAGGCTCCACCGCTTGTGATAATTCCTGCTAAAGCCAGCGGCGAAGTCGAAGCCGCTGCGCCTGTGCGGGCCGATTAGTGGATCGCCCAGACACAATCACGGTGATGGTCGAGAGCGACGGCGCGGAAGCGTTCGGCCTCGATGCCGACTGGCTCATGCGCCTCATGCGGTTCGGGCTGCGAGCGGAGGACGCGCCGGTCTCCTCACTGACATTGCTCGTCACGGACGACGCGGGCATTCAAGCCCTCCATCGCGATTACCTGAACGATGATACGCCGACCGATGTCCTCTCGTTCGCGACCGAGAGCGACGAAGCGTTCCCGATGGAAGCAGGACAGGGCAACTACCTCGGCGATATCGCCGTCTCGTGGGACACCGCCGCGATCCAGGGGCCGGAAGCGGGTCTTTCGGTCGAGCAGGAAGTGGCCTTTCTCGCGCTGCACGGCCTGCTCCACCTGCTCGGCGCCGACGATGCGACCGATGCCGACCGCGCTACGATGCACGCGCGTCAACACACCGTGCTGCGCGCCTTCCTCGCGTCGGACGGAACCTGACCGATGCGCATCCTCTTCGTCGTGCCGCACATACCGCACCCCACGCAGGGCGGCGCGGCAATCCGCAACTGGCATCTCATACACGCGGCAGCCGAAGCCGGCCATGTCGTCCATCTCATCACACCCGACCAATTCCGCGCGGGCCTCGATGCGCCGCCACAACCGCTTGCCGTACCCGCTTTCCGCCGTACTATCGCCCAGCGGCTTCGTGACCTCCTGTTTTCGCGTGCGCCAGACCTCGCGCATCGCCTCGGTGCGCATCGTTTGCGGCCGGAAATCGCCCGGCTCCGTCGCGAACATCGGTATGACCTGATCCAGGTCGAGGGGCTAGAAATGTGGCCCAGCGTCACCGATTGCGCCATCTCCACAATCTACGACGCACACAACGCCGAAGCGACATTGCAGCACCGGATGGCCGTCCAGGCATGGCGAGATCGAAATTTCGTCCGCGCGGTCTACTCCGCATCGCAAGCCCGCAGACTCCGCCGATATGAGGCAGACGCCATGCGACAAGCGGCGCGGACCATCGCGGTTTCGGACAGCGACGCGTCGGCATTACGGAAACTCGCGCCGGACGTGACGGTCGTCGCCGTGCCCATCGGCGTTGACACGGCATACTATTCTCCGGATCGCGTGCATACCCACGTCCCAACAACCGATGTGGTATTCACGGGAACGCTCGACTATCGAGCGAACGAGGATGCGGCGGCGTGGTTCGCCCAATACGTTTGGCCGCTGATCCGTCGGTCGCAGCCGGAGGCGCGCTGCGCGTTTGTCGGGCGCAATCCCAATGCGGCATTGCGGGCACTGAATGGCCAGAGCGGTATCACGGTGAGGGGGAGCGTGCCCGATGATCGCCCGTACATGGCGGCCGCCTCTGTCTATATCCTGCCGATTCGGTTCGGCGCGGGCGTGCGTGTCAAACTGCTGAACGCGATGAGCATGGCCTGTCCGATTGTCGCCACACCCGCGTCGTGCGAAGGTGTCGCGGTGCGCGACGGGCAACACCTTATCGTCGCCGCAGCCAAGCCTGTCGCCTTCGCACGGGCAGTGCTCGCCCTGCTCGATGACCCACAGCGCGGCAGTGTGCTCGGACAAGCGGCGCGCGATTTGGTTGCGAAACAGTACGATTGGTCGGTTTGCACGCCGAAATTGCTTGCCGTGTATGCCGAAATGGAGCGCAACGATGACTGAACGACCGACGTGCGATCTATCGCTCGTCTGCACGGTGTTGAATGAAGTGAATACCATACCCGACTTGATGCGGAGTATCGCGGAGCAGACCATCCGCCCGCGCGAAGTGATTATCGTGGACGGCGGCTCGCGGGATGGGACGCAACTGCACATCGAATGGTGGCATGGTCGACTCGGCTGCCCCTTGCGCCTGATCGAACTGACGGGCGCGAATATCTCGACAGGCAGAAACGCCGGGATCGCGGCGGCACGCTTTCCCATCGTCGCGATTACCGACGCCGGGGTGCGACTCGACACGCGCTGGCTGGAACGCATTACCGAACCATTCGCGGATACGACCGTTTCGGTAGGTGCCGGATTCTTCGTCGCCGATCCGCAGAGCGCGTTTGAAGTCGCGATGGGCGCGACGACGCTCCCGAACGCTGCCGAGATTGATCCGGCGACGTTCTTGCCGTCGAGTCGCAGCATCGCCGTGCGCAAGACGGCGTGGGAACAGGTCGGCGGCTATCCCGAATGGTTGGACTACTGCGAAGATCTCGTCTTCGATCTCGCCCTGCGCGATGCACGGCAGCAGATGCGCTTCGTGCCGGACGCAATTGTCCGCTTTCGCCCGCGCGTCACGCTTCGTGCGTTCTGGCATCAATACTTTCGCTATGCGCGTGGCGACGGAAAAGCCGGTCTCTGGCCCAAACGACACGCGATCCGCTATCTCACCTATGGCGGTCTCCTCGGCGTCATCCTCGCGGGCAAACGCGGCGCGGCAGCATGGCCCGCTGCGGCGATCGCGGCTGCGGTGTATCTACGCCGACCATACGCTCGGCTCGGTCAGGCATTTCCGCTGCTTGCTTCGACAGAACGACTTCAAGCGATTGCGCTTGTTCCGCTTATTCGGGCGGTTGGCGATGTCGCGAAAATGTTTGGCTATCCTGTTGGCCTGATATGGCGGCTGCGTCGTCATAGATTCGGTTGGACATGGCGCGACGCCGTGCGACTACCGCTCAACGACGCAGACGAACTACGTCCGACCGAGTAGCGCAAGACGGAGATATTCGACGGCCCAGAGCGCCGCGCGCCGCCGGATGTCAGCGGGCAGCGTCCGGTAGCCGCGCATTAGGTCCGTCACCGCGCCCTGGTGATCTACGGCGCAGACGACCGTGCCATAGCCCGGACTACCCTGCGTGACATTGACGGAGATGCCAAGCCCGTACGACGCGCCGAAGAGCCGACGTGCGGACGATGCGAGCGCGCGCGCATTCTCCGGCGTCGCCGATTCGCGTGCCGCGTCGGACAATCCTTCGGACGCCAACAATGGGGCTGATCCATTCTCCAGCGTGACGCCGCCCCGGAAAGGTGAATCGGCGGACAGGAACGCACCGAGCGCCGTGGTGACAACGCCACCCGTGCCCTGCTCGCAGACCGCGACGGTTTGACCCTGCCGCGTCGCGAGTGAAAGAACCGCCTCGGGGAGCGCGTCGTTGTCGTAGCCATAGATGAAGTCGCCGAGGATGCGTTCGGCCTCACCGACGATCGGCTTGAGCAGGGTGGCAGCCTCGTCCGTCGTTCGTGCCTTCGCGGTGATGCGAACATGGACGCCGTCGTCTTTCGCGTAGGTCGCGACGGTCGGGTTCGTGCCGTGAACGAGATCGCCCAACACCTCCTCGACGGAGGACTCGCCGATGCCGATGGTCCGAAGGTTACGCGATAGCAGAACCGTTTCGGGCAGATACGCACCGAGATGTGGAATCGCCTCCTGCTCCCACATGCGCTTCATCTCGCGCGGTACACCGGGCATCGCGACGATGATCTTGCCGTCCCGCTGCACGAACCACCCCGGCGCGGTGCCAACCGGGTTCGGCAATGCCTGCGCGGACGGAATCAGCCACGCCTGCTTGCGATTCCGCTCCGGCATGTCCGCATTGCGATTGCGGAAAAATGCGCGGATCATCTCGACCGTCGCCTCGTCCACGTGCGGTGTCTCGCCGACGAGTTCGGCAATCGCTTCGCGCGTCAGATCATCCTCAGTCGGCCCGACACCACCCGTCGTGATGACGAGATCGGAGCGTTCCCAGCCGCGCCGGAGCGTCTCGACGAGCCGACCGCGATTGTCGCCCACCTGCGACACGTAAAACAGGTCAACGCCGAGGTCCGCGAGCGATTGCGCGAGAAAGGTCGCGTTCGTGTCGGTGATCTGACCGAGGAGAAGTTCCGTCCCAACGCTGACAATTTCCGCGCGCATCTGCCCCTCATTTCCTCAGTTCGCGGCGGCAAGCATGGCGCGTCCGCGTAGTATTCCGGCTGCGACTACCCCGCGATTATGCCGCGTGGCAAGGAAAATCGCAACGTCAAACCCGCCGCGAAACCAGACGTTGCGCCGAATCGCTTCCGTGCGTACACTTCACCGAATACCGATGGCGACCGCATCTCCGCCGTGAGAGGCACGGGAGGAACGAATTCGATGGCGTTTATAGATCACCGAGGGCGACCGCGCATCGTCGTGACCGGCATGGGCGTCATCAGCCCGGTCGGCCAAACTACCGAGGACGCGTGGCGCGCCGTCCTCGCCGGGGAAAGCGGCGTCGGGCCGATTACCCTGTTCGACGCCTCCGGCCTGGATGTGCGAATCGCGGCGGAAGTGAAGGAATTCGATGCCGACGGGCGACTCGGACGCAAGGAAGCGCGCCGGGCCGACCGCTTTTGCCAGTTCGCCATCGCCGCCGCGCTCGACGCCGTAGCCGATGCGGACTTGCAGATGGACGCGGAGGACAAAGACCGCGTCGGCGTGGTAGTGGGGAGCGGCATCGGCGGGATCGGCAGTTTGTCCGGGGCCGTCCAGACGCTGATCGAAAAAGGGCCGCATCGCGTCAGTCCGTTCTTGATCCCGATGCTCATCATTGATATGTCGAGCGGGCTGATCTCGATGCGGCTCGGCGCGACGGGGCCGAACCATTCCGTCGTCTCCGCCTGCACGACTGGCGCGCACGCGATCGGCGAGGCGGCAGAGATCATCCGCCGGGGCGATGCGGACGTGATGGTGGCGGGCGGAGCGGAAGCGTCCATTGTGCCGGTCGGCATCGTCGGCTTCATGAATATGAAGGCGCTCACCACCTATAGTGGCGACCCAACGAAGGCGAGTCGCCCATTCGACGCGGATCGGAGCGGGTTCGTCTGCGGCGAAGGCGCTGCGGTGGTCGTCCTCGAATCCGCCGAACACGCGGTCGCGCGCGGCGCACGGATTCTCGGCGAACTTGTCGGCTATGGCAGTGCGGCGGATGCCTATGACATGGTCCATCCCGCGCCGGAAGGTAAGGGGTTGGCCCGCGCGATGCGGCTGACGCTCAAGGACGCCAATCTCGCCCCGTCGGACATCGGTTACATTAATGCGCACGGCACATCCACGCCGCTCAATGATGCGCACGAGACGATGGCGATCAAGCATGTTTTCGGCGAGCAAGCGCCACCGGTCAGCAGCACGAAAAGCATGACGGGCCACTTGCTCGGCGCGGCCGGTTCACTCGAAGCGGCATTCTCGATCTGCGCGCTGCGGGATAACACGCTCCCGCCGACAATCAATTACGAAACGCCCGATCCGGAGTGCGACCTGGATTACGTGCCGAATACGCCACGCTGCGTGGACATTACCTACGCGATGTCGAACAACTCGGGTTTTGGGGGACACAACACCGGCCTCATCTTCGGTCGGTTCGCTGAGTAGGGAGGAATCACTGATGGGAAAAGATGCCAAAAAAGGGAATCTCACGCTCTTGAAAGACGAGCCAACGGAGATGGAGGACGCCGAAACGGAAGAGATCGAGGGCGATGAGATCGAGATCGAGCCAGTTGCCCCGTGGTCAACCTGGCTGGATGGCAACCGACAAACGCTAATCGCGCTGCACAGCGACATGCAATTCCTGATTAAAGGCGTGCCGACTGCCGGTTTGAACTGGCAACCGGGCGCGAATACGAACTCGCTCTGGGCGCTGACGCTGCACACACTCGGCACGACACTGCACCTCCTTTCGACCGCCGCCGACATCGAGCCACGGTGGCAATCCTGGCAACGCGCGACGGAACTCGCCGCCTCGGGCGAGGATGCCGGCCTGTTACTCGCGGCGATCCGCAACATGGACGACTTTCTCGACAAGGTCTTCTCGGTGCTCGAAGAAGAAACGCCGGACACGGAGCGCGACTGGCTCGGCAAACCGAAACCGATCTCCTATCTCGTCTCGCACGCCGTCGAGCACGCAGGGAGACACGTCGGCCACATGGAATTGACGCGCCAACTCTGGGACCAACGCTCCAAGCGAAATCGGTAGGTGGGACAATGGACGCGTCGTACACCGTCCCGGTCGGTACATTGCCGTTGCTCGGCGGTATCCTGAACATGATGGATTTCGCGCACCGGAACATGACGCAGATCATTGCGGACCTGCCGAGTGAAGCGCTCGTCTGGCAGCCCGCGAACGATATGGCCTCCCTCTCGGGCATCCTTTGCCACACGATGTACTGCGAGGTGTACGCGATCCGTCGCGCGGCGGGCGAGGATGTCTCGTACAGTGTGGAATACGACGACGCGGAAGAAGACAACTCGACGTGGCGGACTGCGGAAGATCGGGAACAGTTGATTGCACGGATCGCCGAGGGTGACGCGATCATGAAGCGCATCCTGCCGATCATGACGGTCGCGGGGATGGCAGAGCGCTTTCATGCCTGGGGCGGAAATTCTCTCCACAGCGGCGGCGACCTGATTGCCAAAGCCGCGACCCATACGACGATGCATTGGGGCCACATGCAGATGACGCGTCAACTCTGGGAGCAGGCGCACCCGGAGTTCGTCGGCGCCTATACACCGTGGTAGCAGTTTAACCGGCCTGGCCCCGAAATTTGGCGACAGGATGCGAAAAGGCGGCGGTCATAACGACCGCCGCC
>JALYXG010000208.1 GCA_030947205.1 Chloroflexota bacterium | reverse complement strand
CCCGCCGGCGTAAATTTGACCGCATTGTGGACAAGGTTGACGAGCGCGCCTTCGAGCATCCGCCGATCCCCGCGCACCGGGGGCAGCCCGAGCGGAATCGCGGTGTCGAGCGTAACACCCGCCCGCTCCGCCTGCGCGTCCAATCGCTCCAAGGCGCTTTCCGCGAGCGTCGCGACATCGAGCGGGACGAGGTTTGGCTGGTCTCGACCCGATTCGAGGCGCGCGAGTTCGAGCAATTCGCGGACGAGTTGCGTCAGCTCGTCCACCTCGCGGTTGATCTTGTTCAGACGATCCTCGGCCATGCCGGGTACTTCCAGGCCGCCGTCGAGCAGGGTTTCGACGTAGAGTTTGATGCTCGCGAGCGGCGTTCGCAGTTCGTGAGAGACATTCGCGACCAACTCGCGCCGCACAGCCTGGAGATGCTGCACCTGGGTCACATCGCGCGCCAGCAGCAGGACTTCGTCGTTCCGCGCGTCCGCCGATACGGCGATCACCCGTACGACGCGTCCGCTCCCGGACACCTCAATCGTCCGTTCCTGCCGGTCGCCGCCCAGCTGGCAGCGGCGCACGAGATCGGCGATCTCGTGGTCGCCCGTCATTTCGATCACCGTCCGCCCGCGCACCGTCGCGAGACTGGTGGGAAAAAGGGCGAGCGCCGCGTCGTTCACCGACCGGATTTCCTGCCCCCGCCCGACGACGATCACCGCATCGTCGAGCGCGGCGAGGATCGTTCGCAGCCGGGAGTTTTCCGCGCCCAACTCATCAGCCCGCGCCTGTGCCCGATCAATCGCGTCGCGAACGCGCTGCGATCCAGTCACCGATCCGCTGTCCGGCACTACCTGCCGCAACTCATCTTCATTGGCACGGAGGCGGGTTCGCATCTGCGCGGCATAGCGCGCCGCGACGAGGGCAACGATCAGCGCGCCCAGTGCAAGCGCCCACGCGACCGCCATACCGATTCCCCTACCCTTCGAAGCGGTAGCCGTGCCCGCGCACCGTGACGAGCCGCGTCGGGGTCGCCGGTTCAGCCTCGATCTTCTCGCGCAACTGCCGCATATGCACATCTACGGTGCGCGGGTCGCCGTAGTAGTCAATGCCCCAGACATTGTCGAGCAGTTGCTGGCGAGACAAGGCAATGCCGCGATTGCGCACGAGGTAGGTTAACAGGTCGAATTCGCGCGGTCGCAGCGGCACTTCATTGCCATGGAGCAGGACACGCCGCTCCTGCGGCGAAACAACGAGATCGCCAAAGGTCATCCCTTCGGTGCGCGGGATCACGCCGTCCACGTCGGTTGCCGCGCCATCCGTCAGCCCATCGCGCCGCCGCAGGACGGCCCGGACGCGCGCCAGCAACTCGCGCAAGCCGAACGGCTTTGTCACATAATCGTCCGCGCCGAGTTCGAGGCCGACAACTTTGTCCGTCTCATCGTCCCGCGCGGTGAGCATGATAACGGGCACGTCGCTGTCGCGCCGGAGCGCCTGGCAGACCTTGAAGCCGTCCATGCCCGGCAACATCACATCGAGGATAATCAGATCCGGCTTCTCGGCGCGCGCGATGCGCAGACCGGAAAGTCCGTCACTGGCCGTCAGGACGTGATACCCTTGCCGTTCCAGCGAGAAGCGCAGCGACTCCAAAAACGGCATCTCGTCATCAACGACCAGGATTGACGCCGTTGTCTCCGCCAGTTGCATCACTCGGACCTCCCTCGTGCGCCCACCGCGGGCAAGCCTCCACAGGCAGTGTATCATCTGATTTGTTATCGAATTGTGAGAAGGTTGCGTGCAGACTGCTATGTCCGTTATCCTCCGGCGAACATTGGACGATGCAACGAGCGGAATGTGACGGATCGAGGGAATGAGCGGTACTGAAACGATGACAAACGAGATTCAAACCCAACCATCGGTCTGTATTGTCGGCTGCGCCTCGTGGGACACGCTGCTCCCCGTGAACCATTACCCGGCGGAGAGCGAGTATTGCATCGCGACCGACGAAATCCAGATGCCCGGCGGCACCTCCACAAATGTTGCGGTCGCGCTCGCCCGATTGGGGATACCGCCACGTTTCGTCGGCGTCGTCGGGGACGACTGGCGCGGGGAGCGACTGCGGGCCGGTTTGGAGGCCGCTGGCGTCATTTGCGACACGCTCGGCGTCCACATCGGCCAGGACTCCGACCGCTCGATCATCCCGATCGGCCCATCCGGGAGCCGGACGATCTTCTGGATCAAAGGCGCGATGCTCCAGCGCGGCGACCCGGTGGACATTCCCGGCGTTTTCGCGCACCGCCTCGTCTACCTCGACATCGTGGACCTCGATCTGTGGGCGGATATGCTCGATGTGTTTGAGCGCGAGGATGCGCGACGTGCCGATGCACCGATCGTCGTTGGGCAGGCGGTGTATGTCGCGGGCATCATGCCGCCGGAAACCGCCATGCCGTTTATCGGCCGACATGATCTCTTCATCGGCGGCGAATGGGAATGGAAACTGATGACCGGCGCCGAATCGCGCGCCGACATCTTCGCACGTCTACAACAGGCTGTGCGCAGTAGCCGCCTGCACACCGCAGTCGTGACGCTCGGCGCGGACGGCTGTGCCATCATCACCGCGTCGGGGATGCTCGCCGTCCCTGCGGCGCACGTCGCGGTCGCGGACACGACCGGTGCGGGTGACGCCTTCGCCGCCGGATTCGCCTATGGCCTCGTGCGCGCCTGGTCACCGGAACGATGTGGCCGATTCGCGAATGCCGTCGGCGGCCTCGCGACGCGCGCCTTCGGCTCCCAAACATCGCTCCCTTCGCTGGAGGAAGCATGGCAATTGGCCTTCGGCGCTAACCCGGACGCGCAGTAAATGGTAGCGTAGGCTGATGAACCTTAACTGGCTGAATCGGTAATCCGGGGACGCAGGCTGGAAATCTGCCCAGAGGGCGCCCGGCTACCGGTAGCACAGGCTTTCCAGCCTGTGAACCCAGTACCCAATCAAGTTTTGAAGGTTCATCAGCCTACGCTACCGTAATCGAAATTACGGCGCGGTCTTGTTGTGGAGAATATCGAGCGCCTTGTCCAATTGCGGATCGCTCGCGTTCGGTGCGCTGTCGGGCCGCTCGACGACGAAGTCCGGCGTCAGCCCCTGCTTTTGGATGACACGCTCTTTCGGCGTGTACCAGTTGGCGACGGTGATCCGCACGCTCGATCCGTCGCCAAGTTCGCTGACTTCCTGCTCGGAGCCTTTACCGAACGTCTTGGTGCCGACGAGCACGGCGCGGCTATAGTCCTGCAACGAACCGGCCGCGATTTCTGACGCGCTTGCGGTGCCACCGTTAACCAGCATCACAATTGGCAGGTCGAGCAATTGCTGCCCGTCGCTCCGCACGTTGAGCGGCGTGAGTTTGCCGCCCGTCGGTCGCCGGTC
>JALYXG010000188.1 GCA_030947205.1 Chloroflexota bacterium | reverse complement strand
ACTGATCCCAGTGAACGGTGGATGCGAGCGGTTCGCGCGGGGCGGGTTTGAAGTCGGTGCCTTTGGTGTAAGCAACCGGGGTGAGCGCGACTTGCATCACGGTGTCATACGGGATGCCGAGCACGTCGGCGACCTCCTTCTCGTGCAGCAGGTGGATCGTCGTCCAGCAGGTGCCGAGACCACGGGCGCGGGCGGCGAGCATGAAACTCCACGCCGCCGGGAGGATCGAGCCGAAGACGCCGCTCTGCGCATTCGCGGGCTGCCCGTCCGTCCGCCCCGTGATGCAGGGGATGAGGAAGACCGGCGCTTCGTGGAAATGATCCGCGAGATACTGTGCCGAATCACTGACCCGCTCCTGCGTCGCGGCCCGGTTCGGGTCGTCGTAGGTCGGACGCCCGGCACTCCGATACCGCTCCCATCCCTTGCGATAAAGATCGGCGATTGCCAGTCGCTTCGCCGCGTCCGTCACGACAACGAACTGCCAGCCCTGGCGATTGCTTCCCGTCGGCGCTTGTTGTGCGATCCGCAGGCATTCCTCCACGACTTCCCGCTCCACCGGTCGGGAAAAATCGAGCCGTTTCCGCACCGAGCGGGTCGTCGTCAACACTTCGTCGGCAGTCAGTGATAACAATGGCATTTTCCTACCCCCCTGCCCCCTCCCGAAACGGGAAGGGGTGACTCAGTCCGAATATCGTGGCCTCGTGTCAATCGTTCTGCTGCCGCGAAAGGGCGCATACAATGCACCCCTACCCTCCCCCTTCCCGTGTCAGGAAGGGGGCCGGGGAGTTAGGCTCCCTCCGCCGCCAATGCCGCCTCCCGCAGCGCGGCACAGACGGCGTTCCGCTTGCGGACAAGCGCGGTGACGAGGAAGCGGGCTTCGTCGCTCTCCGGTAGCAGTGTCGCGAGAAGCGGCAGATCGCGCAAGAGTTGCAGGGCGGGCACGGGCATCGCCGGGTCGTGATCGAAGCGGTTCCCCGCCGTGTAGCGGAGCGGCACGAGAGAGCGCGTCACCGCTTTCTGCGCCGCGACGATCCGCTGTGCGACCGGATCGTCCGCCGGGACGTTTTGTTCGGCCAGCACGGCGGTACGAGCATCCAGTCCCTCAAGCGCGCGGATCGCCTCGGCAGCTCGCGCGCGTGCCGGGGCCAGATCGAAGCGGCCCGCTACCTGCTGCTCATACTCAGCGAGCAGATCGTCAATCTCGCGCGCAGCATCGGCGAGATTGAAAGGCAGCACCGGCCCGCCGCAGAGCCGCGCCAGCGTCGCAGCGTAGATGCGCGTGTCAAGCGCGAGCACCTCGCGGTCGGCGGTCTCGATGGTGTCCGCCTCGGTGTGCCACCACCAGTTCATGCCGCAGCCGCCTACCGCCGCCCATTGCTCCTTCGGCAGATTGGAAAGGAGCATATACAAGGAGGGCACGCCCGGCCCCCAGAAAGATTGGTCCCCCGCCCGCGTCGGTCGCTCCGCCTCGGCATGCTGCCCGGTCAGGTCGCGGATAACCTGCGTCGCGAACCGCTCAGTTTCCGCGCCCATCGTCACGACGTCGTAGCGCGTCGCCCCCGAAGCGCCGGGCGAATCTATGTTGATATTGATGATCGCGTGCTCGTGCAGATCTTCCCAGAAGTTATCCGCATACCACGCGCTCCCCGCGTACCGCCCCTGCGAGTGCCCCGTCCACCACGCGACACGCACGCCGCGCGCCAGTTCGTCCCGCGCCTGCCAGGCGGCGCGGGCGAGTTCGAGGCAAGCGGCGTTGCCGGTCGCGTTGTCCGTCGTACCGTGATACCACGAGTCCACATGCCCATTGGCAAAGGCGAAATCGTCCGAGTATCTGCTAGGGATATGTGCAACGACGATGGGCACGCGACCCCATTCAGTCTGGACAACCGTGCTGAACGTCCCATGCAATCCGCCTTGCTTCGCCATCTCAGCGATCCGCAGGCCGTCGTTATGCGTCACGCCGAGCGACGGGATGATTGGCAGCCTGCCGATGGTCTCGGGCGTTGGCGTGCCCCAGATCGTCGTCGTGATCTGCTCGTGGAT
>JALYXG010000179.1 GCA_030947205.1 Chloroflexota bacterium | reverse complement strand
ACGCCGCGCGAGTTGGCCCGGCGGCTGACGATGGCGGGGTTGGAAGCGGAAAAGATCGAGGAGATCGGGGCGGACTGGGACGCCGAACTTGTCCGGGTCGCGCGGGTAAAGGAAGTCCGTCGGATCGAAGGCGCCGATCGCGTGGTGCAGGTCTTTCTGGAACTGCCCGAACGCGATGTGATGGTCGTCACGGGCGCGCCGAATATCCGCGAGGGGCAGAAGATCGCGCTCGGGTTGATCGGCGCACGGCTGTACGACGGGCATCGCGACGATAACGTTCTCCGGACGCTGAAGCCGCGCGCGATCATGGGGATCACCGGCGAAGGGATGGTCTGCTCGGAAAAGGAGTTGGGCATCTCGGACGAACACGAAGGTATTCTGGTTCTTCCCGAGGACGCCCCGGTGGGCGCGCCGCTCGCTGACTATCTGGGCGACACAATCATCGAGTTCGAGATCACGCCGAACCTCGTCCACGACTTCTCGATCGTCGGCGTCGCGCGCGAGGCGGCGGCGATCACCGCCGCGCCGTACCGCGATCCGTTTGCCCGCTGGGCGGCGGAGCCGTTCGACGTACCGGAGATGACGGGCATCGTGACGGTGGAAGATTCGGCGCTCTGTCCGCGCTACACCGCGTTCGTCATGGACGGCGTCACGGTCGCGCCTTCGCCGGAGTGGATGCAGCAACGGTTGCGCGCGGTCGGTCTGCGGCCGGTGAACAACATCGTGGATGTCTCGAACTACGTGATGATCGAGTATGGGCAGCCGAACCACATCTTCGACCGCGACCGGCTAATCGGCGGGCGGCTGATCGTGCGGCGCGCGCACGTCGGCGAGACGCTGGAATTGATCAATCACGAAACAAAGGCGCTGACGCCCGACATGGCGGCCGTCTGCGACGAGGCGGGCGTGACGGACCTCGGCGGCATCATTGGCGGCACCCGCTCCGAGATCGTGGAGACTACCAGGAATATCCTGATCGAGGTGGCGAACTGGGAGATGCGCAACATCCGCCACACGCGGCAGGCGCTGAATATCCGCACCGACGCGTCCGCGCGATACGAGCGCGGGCTGGAGCCGGAATTGACGATGCCGAGCGCGCGGCGCCTCGCCGAGTTGATTGTGCAACTCTGCCCGGAGGCGCGCATCGTTGGCTACACGGACATTTACCCCGATCCGCCGCCGCCACGGTCGCTGACGATGCGCTTCAGCAAGATCGCGGCGGTGCTCGGCGTTGCGTATCCACTCGATGCAGTGCGCGATGTGCTGACACGACTCCAGTTTGGGGTCGCAATCTCCGGCGACGCCGACCCAGTGCTGACCATCGCGATCCCGCCGCACCGTGCGGACGTTTCTCGCCCGGAGGACATCGTCGAAGAAGTCGCGCGGATCATCGGCTACGAGACCGTGCCCGCGACGATGATCGTCGGCACGACACCGCATGTTATTCGCTCCGACCGTTGGATCGCGCGCGAAGCCGCCCGTGACGCACTGGCCAGTGCGGGATTGACCGAGGTGAGCACGTATTCGTTCACGAGCGCGGACGCATTGGCGCGTTTGGCGGCGGCTGGTGGGCCGCGTGCCGAGGAGGTTTCGCTGGTGCGGCTCGCCAATCCGATGGGCGAGTTCGAGGCGATGCGACCAACGCTCCGGGCAAGCCTGCTCGCGACGGCGTCCGACAACCTGAAGTTCATTAGCGGCGTCGCGATTGGCGAAGTGGCGAATATCTACCTTCCGCGCGAAGCCGGTACGTTGCCGGACGAGCGACTAACCCTCGGCATCGTGCTCGCGGGCCTGGACACCGAGCGCTCGCTCGACGTGATTCCGCGCGCGTACGATTTCTTCGACCTGAAGGGCGTGGTCGAGGCGATGCTGCCGCCCCTCGGCGTCGGGCCGCTGATGTTCGCACCGACGGATGATCCACTTTTTCAGCCTGGGCGCGTCGCATCGGTGTCCGCTGGCGGCGAAACTCTCGGGGTGATCGGCGAGGTGCATCCACGCGTCAATGAAGCCTTCGGGCTGAATGGGCGCGTCATGCTGGCCGAGTTCGATCTCGAACCGATAGTCGCGGCGGTCGCGGCGCATCGCGGCGTATTGCGGCAGTTACCCGTCACGTCGCGCTATCCGGCAACGGAGAACGACTTTGCCGTCGTTGTTGACGAGTCCACACCGGCGGGCGAGGTTCGGCAGGCGCTCGCGCAGGCGGTGGGCACACTCGGCCAGCGCGTGCAACTCTTTGATGTCTATCGGGGCGATCAAGTGGCGGTGGGCAAGAAGAGCCTGACGTTCGCGGTGACGATGCAGGCGCCCGACCGCGCGCTCTCCGAGGCGGAGGTCGCGAAAGTCCGTGCCCGCGTCAGTCAGGCGCTCGCGAAGCGTTTGAAGGCGACGTTGCGATCGTAACGGCACGGCCCGGAAGCGTCTCATCGGTGATCGGTCATCTCTGGCGGGCGTGTTGGGCGCGTGTAGCGCAGGCTTTCCAGCCTGCGTCCCTGGAAAGCCTGCGCTACCAGAGTCGGCGGCACTCAGCGGAACAGTCGCCGATGAGACGCTTCCACACGACCCGATCATTTTACTGTCGGTGAGCATGGTAAGATAGTGCCCGGCGATGTGCGCTGGAAGGAGCGAATGGGTGGCAATGCGGCAGGCGGCGAACATGGCGGTGGAACGTGCGCGCGGGATGAATGACATCCCCGCCGCGCTTCATGCCGCACATGCGACGCTCGCCGCCGATATTCTGACAGTCTGCGCCCGCGCGGGGTACGCGCTGACCGATTTCCCGGTGATCGAGTCTACCGAACTCTTCCTGCGCAAGGCGGGCGAGGAGCGGGTGCAGCAGATGTACGCCTTTCGCTACCGGAATCGCGATCTCTGCCTGCGGCCGGAGTTCACCGCATCGGTCGTTCGCAGCACGATTGCGACGATGCAGAGCGCGCCGTTGCCGATCCGGGTCGCCTATCACGGTCCTGTTTTTCGCTACGAACGCCCCGGTCAGGCGCGATACCGGCAGTTTACCGAGGTTGGCATCGAATTGCTGGGCGCGGCGACCGCCGCCGCTGATGCGGAAGTGATCGGCACGGCAGTCGCCGCGCTCCGGGCCGCCGGCATCGGCGATGTGCGGATCGTTTTGGGGCATGTAGGCATCGTGCGCGGCTTTCTGGCGGGCCTCGCACTCGATGAACGGGTCCGCGAGTGGCTCGTCTGGAGCATGGAACGGCTTCGGCCCGACGATCCGCGCGGGGAGCGTATCCACCCTGCCCTCGCGGCGATGCTGGCGGAGGAAACGCAGGCGGCTGCGCCGACGGCAGTCGAGCCGCCCGACCGCGACGCGTTCTTGTCGCTGCTGCGCGAAGCAGGCATTTCGCTCGACGGGCACCGGCGCACGCCCGAAGAGATCGCCGAAGGGTTGATCCGCAAGATCGCTCGGCGTGCCGAAGGGAATGATGTGCGGCGCGCGCTCGATTTCCTGCGGCGTTTGGTGATGCTCCGTGGCACTCCGGGCGAGGTTTTCCCGCGCCTCGAAGCCCTGCTCGCGGCGGAGCACATGACGA
>JALYXG010000164.1 GCA_030947205.1 Chloroflexota bacterium | reverse complement strand
CCGCCTGCGCGACGGTGGCGAGCCTGCCATTTCCGTCGTTCTTCGCGCAGAATCCCTTCACGCCGTTCTACCTCGCGGCCGCGATTGCCGCGTGGTACGGTGGCCTCGGCGCGGGTCTCGCCAGCGTGCTCGTCGGCGCGATTGCCGCCGATTACGTCTCCCTCCCACCGCGCAATCATTTCACCCTTGATGCACCCGGCACACTGCTGCGTTTGCTCCTGTTCATCGCCGTCGCGGGCATTATCGCTGGCCTGATCGCGACCGCGCACCGGCGACACGGCACGACGGTCGCCGACAAGGACGAACAGGAAGGGACGGGCCGCACCGAACGGAGCGTCGCGGATCGCGGACTGCCGCTCCGGCTGCTCGACTTGCGCACTCACCTCACTGTCGCGACGCTCGCCGCCGCGCAACTCCGCCGTCGGCACGTCTCGACGATCGAGGCGGCCCGGTTGTGCGCGTACGTCATGCGGGCGCACGCCCAGATGCTGGACGACATCAAGGCGTTGGAAACCGAACTCGGCCCGGACGACCAACAGCGCGAGTCGGGTGGTGGCGGGCTGTAGCCCAATACGGTTCAGTTAAGGAATCGTGGCATCGTGAGGACGTAGCTGACTGGCGACGCTTTCTCTTGGTGGTAGCAGGCTTTCCAGTCTGCCTTCCCGCCCCGAAAGGCAGGCTGGAAAGCCTGCTACCACCGGGGGAATTGCCCTTAACTGAACCGTATTGGGCTACAGCCTGCCTCTCCGTTGCAGGTTTACGCTCGCCACCACCAGATTCCGCCCTGCGTCCTCTGCGTCTCTGCAGTTTCGTCACGCTTCGCTGCCCGCGATGTGGAGGATGTCGGCAAGGACGCCGTAGGCGGTCTGCGGGGTGCCGCCATCGTACTCGCCGATGGCGAGATCACCCATCGTGTCGGTGCGGAGGATGAGCATGTTCGACGTGCCCGACAGCGTGGCGAGCGGGTCGGCGAGCGGCAGGGTTTGCGGCCCGACGCGGCCATGCGGCGTGCCGTCCCGCGCTTGCCACGCTTCGGCAACCAGTTTGATCGCGTTACCCGCCGCCGCTGCCGCACGGAGGTCGTCCACGGTGATGCCGCTGATGCCGGTGCGCTCGATGTCAGCGGGGCGCACATCGGCGTCCATCAGTGCATTCATCAGCGCGCAGACCTTGACCGTCGCGTCCCAGCCGTCGAGATCGTAGGCGGGGTCGGCCTCGGTGACGCCGAGCCGTTGCGCCTCCGCGACGGCTTCCGCCAGCGTTTGCCCCGCCGCCATCATCGTCAGGACGAGGTTCGTGGTGCTGTTGATGACGCCCCGGAAGCCGCGCACCTGCGTCGCGGGCAGCGCCTTTTCGACGAGCGCGAAGATCGGCGCACCGTCCATCACGGCGGACTCGAAGCGAAATTGACGATGCTGGCTGACGGCGAGATCGCGCAGGCGGCGATACGCATAGGCGACGGGGCCTTTATTGGCGGTCACGACGTGCTTGCCGTTGCGCAAGGCCGTCTCGCAGTGGCGAATCGCGGGCTGACCGCTTTCCGGCGCGAGCGGGCTGAGTTCGACGATGATGTCGGCGGGCGCCGTGGCGATAAAGGCGGGCATGGCGATGTCGCCCGCCAGCGCGCCCGGCAACCGCGCCGCCGGGTCATCCTCGATTGCCGCGACCGTCCGCGCGAGGTCCACCCCCTCCGGCGCGATGATCGTGCCGTGCCGCGCGGTGGCGATCCCCGTCACACTGATGTCGAGGTGATACCGGCGATACAGCATATCCGCCCGCTGTTCGAGCAAGTCCGCCAATGCCTGCCCGACATTCCCGAATCCCACCAGCGCCACCCGCACCGTCCGCATCGCTACCTCCACTTGGTGAAAAAGGGAACGGTAACGCAGAGCGCACAGAGGACGCAGAGAGGACGAGTAGGAATTCTCGGTTCAAGACATTTCATTCGTTCTTTTCTCCCTCTGCGATCTCTGCGCACTCTGCGTCCTCTGCGTTCAGGTTTCCGTCCGCAGAGATGAGGTGGTGGTCTGCCAAGGGGCGCGGAGGATGAGCGTGTAGGCATTCGTGGCGCGGATGTCGCCGTTGCGGTCGGTGAGGCGGAGAGCGATGGTGCAGGGGCCGACGGGCGCGTCCGCCGGGGGGCGCAGCGGCAGGGCGCCGATTGGCGTCGCCGGGCAGTCCGCCGCCACATCGCACGGGATCGAGCCTTCGGCAAGGATCGCGCCCGTCGCGTCGTGCCGGACGAGCCACCCGGCGATCAGGCCCGCGAACGACTCCGGCAGATCGTTGACGACGATGATCTCGGCCTGCCACGGCGTGCCGAGCGTCACGGCGAGCGGCGCGACCCAGTTCAGCATGATATGGAGCGGCGCGAAGGCTTGCTGCAAGGCGTAATACCCCTGCTTCGGGCGACGCGCGTAATCCACGACCGACCACGTCACGGCAGGCCAGCAATCGTTGAAGGTGAACATCAACGCGCCATTGCACGGTGCGTATTTCAGCCGCCGGTAGTGTTCGGTGTGGAACTTGAGGACGAGCGCCTGATACGCCTGGCTTTTGGCGATCAAATCCTGCCAACTCGTCGCGTCCGGCACGGCGCGAAAGAGCGGCTCGGGCTGCATGCAGCGATGTTTCAGGGTGCGGAGGGCGCGCGGCGTCGGTGGCCAGGCGCGCTGCTCAGGCGGCAGGATGGCGTGCAGGAGTTCCTGCGCGGGGAGCGCCTGCGCGCCATACTCGGTGACCAGTTCGAAATGCTCCGGCGTGTAGCGCGCGAGATCGTAGAGTTCGCCGAAGGCGTCGGTGTACCAGCCGCTGTAGAGATGCATGTCTATCGGCCAGCCATACCGCTCGCGCTCCGCCATGATCTCCCAATGGCCGGCGTACTCGTTCGCCTGATGGGTGATGCGCGTCGGGTCCGCCGCGCGGGAGGTGGCGGCGAGCGCCATGCCGAGCTTCTTGAAGTTCGCCTCGCCCGGCTCCGAGCCGTAGCAATACAGAAAAACAGACGGATGGTTCGCCAGCAGCGCGATCATCTCCTCCGCCTGCCGCGTCGCGCACCGCACGAGATCGGAGTCATTCGCCATCCGCCATTGCATCGGGAAGTCCTGATAAACGAGCAGCCCCGCCGCGTCGCACGCCGCGTAGAAGGCAACATGCTCGACGACGCAGAAGGGGCGCACGACGTTCATATTCGCCTCGCGGAGGAGGCGGACATCCTGCGCGTACCGTTCGGGCGTCATCGAGCCGAGCAGTTGATCGGAAAGGTAACCGGCGCCCCGCCAGAAGATGCGGCGGCCATTGAGGTAGGTCGCCCAGCCCGCGCCGCGCCGCTCGACGGTGCGCAACCCGATCCGCTCCGTGACGCTGTCGCCCGGCGTCTCGCCCGTGCCGACTGTGACGGTGAGCGCATACAGATCGGGCCGCCCCTGATCCCACGTCCACCAAAGATGCGCATCGGGGATTTGCAGCCAAAGGGTGTGGACGTTCGAGCCGGGCAGGAGGCGGATGCGCCCCTCCTCCTCGATCGTCTCGCCGGTGAAGGTGGCGGGTGCGAGCGTCAGCCGCACGCGAGCATCCACGGCGGCGGGGAGCGCGTTGAAGAGCGTGACGCGCAACGCGAGCGAGGCGCGGCCCGTTGCGGCGTGCGCGGCCAAATCCACATCGGCGCGCACCTCCGCGATGTACTGCGGCCCGGACAGGAGCAGCGTCACGTCGCCCCAGATGCCGCCGGGGTTGACATCGAGGTTGTTGACATCCCAATCCTGCAATGCGCCCTTGATCAGCGTTTTGCGCTCGTGCTCGCGCTTGTGTTTGACGCGCACATCGTTCGGGCTGTCCACGCGCACGACCAATACATTGTCGTCCCGGAGCCAGCGGGTGCAATCGAAAGTGAAGGGGGCGAAATACCCCTCGTGCGTGCCGAGATAGAAGCCGTTGAGCCAGACATCGGCGTAGTAATCCACCCCCGCGAAGCGGAGCCGCGCGACGCCATCGCTCGGAAATTCGGGCCGGGCGAAGCGCGTTCGGTACCAGGCGACGCCGTTATAGTCGTGGCCGAACTGCTGCCAGTTGCCGGGGACGGGGATCGCCTGCCAATCGCTGTCGTCGTAGCCAGGCAGGTGGAACGCGCACTCGTCGTCGGCGGACTGCACGAGATCGGCGGGCGTGAGATCGCCCAGACGATCCGGATCGGTCCGAAAGCGCCACGACCCGGCGAGTGAAACCGCCCGGAGATGCTGCATAACGCGCGCCTTGCCCCTTTCTGTACGTTCATCCACTGGGGGCA
Source organism: Chloroflexota bacterium (assembly GCA_030947205.1). Taxonomy (GTDB): domain Bacteria; phylum Chloroflexota; class Chloroflexia; order Thermomicrobiales; family JALYUS01; genus JALYUS01. Next base: position 2,613 of record JALYXG010000164.1, on the reverse strand, counting down.
TTCTACACTGATGACGAGGTTCCGTGGGAGAGCGTCGTAGGCTATCCTGCCACAATCAGGTACGATGGCGACGGAACGCTCGTGTCTCGACGCTCCCCTCTCCATCGCCACGTGAGCCTATCGCTCTTCGTGATCTGAGGGTGATGGAGAGGGGCCAGGGGTGAGGAAAACCATGACCCACCGCTATCGCATTGCTATCGGCGAGTTCGCGCACGAAACCAACACCTTCTGCTCATCGCCGACGACGACCGAGCCATTCAAGGAGTACCAGTGGTTCGTCGGCGATGACATGGTCCGCGCGCACGGCGGCAACCGCACCTATGTCGGCGGGATGCTCGCGGCGGCGGACGAGCGGGGGATCGCGGCGCTGCCGACCTTCGGCGCGACCGCCTACCCGTCCGGCACGATCACGCGGGCGGCGTACGACGAAATCCTCGCGACACTGCTGGCAGAGATCGAGCGCGCGATGCCGGTAGATGCCGTCTGCCTCGCGCTCCACGGCGCGGGCGTCGCGGAGGGGATTGACGACCTCGAAGGGGCGGTACTTGCGGCGGTGCGGGAACGTGTCGGGCCGGATGTGCCCATCGCCGCCTCGCTCGATTTGCACGGCAACATCACGCCGCTGATGCTCGAACATGCGGACGGCCTGTTCGGCAACTGGTACTACCCGCACTCCGATAGCTACGAGCGCGGCGCGGAGGCGATAAACTTCCTGTATCGCCTGCTGGAGCGGGAAATCCGGCCCACCATGCACCTCGAACAATTACCCGTGATGATCCCAACGTGCAGCACCGACCTCGAACCCGGCATGCGGCTCAACGCCCTCTGCCGCGAGTGGGAGCAGCGGCCCGGCATGATAGATTGCACGATCTTCCACGGTTTTCCCTACACGGATGTACCCGCTGTCGGCATGTCCGTCCTGACGATCACGGACGACGACCCCGCGCTGGCGGCGGAGGCGGGCAAGGCGGTCGCACAGGCGATCTGGGAGGCGCGCGAGGAGTACCGGCCCGAAATCCTCACCGCCACGGAGGCAATCAGCCGGGCGTTAGCAGTGCCGAACGGCCCGGTCGTCCTCAATGACACCTCCGACAATCCCGGCGGCGGCTCCCCCGGCGACAGCACGCACCTCCTGCGCGCAATGCTCGCCATGGAGTTGGAGAATGCCTGCTACGCCTACATTTTTGATCCCGAAACGGCGGCGCAGGTACACGCGGCGGGCGTCGGCGCGACGATTGACGTGCGCCTCGGCGGCAAGACGGACGACCTGCACGGCGCGCCCATCGAGGCAGCAGCGTACGTGAAGTGCCTGACCGACGGGCAATTCCGCCTGACGACGCCGATGGGGCGCGGCATGCTCGTCGAGATCGGCCCGATGGCGCGTTTGCGGATCGGCGGCATGGATGTGCTCGTCGGCTCGCGCCGCAATCAGGTGCTGGACGACGAGATCTTCCTGCTGCACGGCATTGATGTGCGGCGATACCGGATCGTCGCCGTCAAGTCCAGCGCGCATTTCCGCGCCGGGTTCACGCATCTTGCGACAGCGATCATCGCGGCGGATGCGCCCGGCGCGACGACGCTCGATCTTTCCGGCTTCCCGTATCACCGCATCCGCCGGACGATCTGGCCGCTCGACGCCACCGAGATGCGCGGTGGGTATGAGCAGTATCTGTAAGGTACGAGCCTGTTGAAAATCGTCGTCTGTGAGCAGTAGTATCTCCTTCTCGACTGGCCCCGAAGGGAGGTGTGCCATGCTCGGTCCACCGAAAACCCGCGATCTTGATCGCCCTGTCCTCGTCGCTATCGAATCCTACGTACCCAAGGATCACTTCTACCGGTATCTCCACCACCTGCTCGACCTCTCCTTCGTCCGCGATCTCGCCGCCGATTGCTACGCGAGCGGCGGACGCCCATCCATCGATCCCGAAGTCTTCTTCCGGCTGCAACTGCTGATGTTCTTCGCCGGGATTCGCTCGGAACGCCAACTGATGGAGCAGGTCAGTTATAACCTGGCGATGCGCTGGTATGCCGGCTACAACCGCGACGAACCGCTGCCCGATCATTCCTCGCTGAGTAAGATTCGGTCCCGCCTGGGGCTGTCGGTGTTTCGGCGTTTCTTCGAGGCGATTGTCGAGCAGTGCGCGCAGGCGGGTCTCGTCTGGGGCGAGGAGTTGATCTTCGATGCGACGAAGGTGCGCGCCAATGCGTCGATGGAGCCCCTCAAACCCGTGCTGCGGCTCGTCGTGAACGATCATCTGGCCGCGCTCGCAGAGACAGAAGCCGAAGAGCCTAATGAAGCGGCGCGCTGGCAGTTGTTCGAGGAATGTCGCCTCGATCCCGATCGCCCAGCAACCTCGTACTATGAGCGCAAGAGCGATCACTATGTCGTGGACGGCGGTAAGGCGCGGATTATCCTGCACGCGCTCGTCACCCCCGCCGACATCATGGAAAACCAGCCGATGCTCGACCAACTGCGGCGGGTGATCTTCCGCTGGCGGGTGCGCCCGAAGCGGATCATCGCGGATACGACCTACGCGACGATCGAGAACATCCGCGCACTGGAGGGGGAGGAAGGCATCCGCGCCTACGTGCCGCTCCCCGATTGGGAACACC
>JALYXG010000154.1 GCA_030947205.1 Chloroflexota bacterium | reverse complement strand
GGAGGTGCCGGATGACCCGAGGGCAATGCTCGCCTTATCAAGGGCGATCGCGCCGCCGGACGCGGTGGTCGCGGTCGCGGCAGCGGTCGTCGGCTTCGCGGTTGGGCCGGTGGCCGTGGTCGGTGTTGCCGCGCGTGTCGGCGCTTTCGTCGGCCCGGCCGTATCGGTTGGGATTGGTGTGACACGCGGCGTCGGCGATTCGCGCGAAATTGGTGTTACCTTCGGCACGGGGGTATCAATTGGATTGGGGGCAGCGATTGTCCCGGCAGGCTCGGTGACGAGCGGCGTCAACGTGGCCGCGCCGGTCGGCTCTGTGACGCTGCCAACGGGCGCGGTGCTCGGCGGGCGCGGGGCGGTCGTCGCAGTCGGGATCGGCGTCGGGGTGCCGATTGCGTTCACGAGCGCGGTCGAGGTGGCGAGGATCGCCGACGCGGCGGTCGGTTCGACCGTTGGTGTCGGCGTCGCCGTTCCGCCGCCGACGGTCGCCGTCACCGCAACGTTGCTCGTCGAATCGCCGCGCGCGAGAAAGATGACGAGCGCGCCAACGATGACGATCAGCGCGCCGCCGAGCAGACCGAGCAGCGCGAGCGGCCCGAACGAGCGGTTCGCCGGGCGGGGTGGGGCATAGACCGCCTCCTCCTGCACGACGCGCTGCCGAACCGGAATATCGAGCGCACGCGTGCCGTAATGCTCCTCGTCCGGCTGCTGCTCGCCGTACTGCCAGGGTTCCGCGACGGGCGTCACATCGGTGGGCGCGTCCATGCCGTATCGGGCCGACTCCTCGGGTATGGCGGTCGTCGCCGTGCCCGTCGCCAGATTGAGTGCGGTGGTCGGTTGCTCGACGAGCGGCAGCCACGGCAGCGCACCGGCGATCGCCGCATCCGCGACGGATGCGGGCGGTGGGATTGGGCGGAGGGCGGCGTAGACGGTCAACGGCGGCGGAACCGCGTCGAGCATCTGCCGCGCGTTCGGCGACGCTTCGGCGTACTCCTCGATGGTGGCGCGGGCTTCGGGCGTCAGGCGAGTAATGTTGAGGTCGGCGAGCAGCGCGTCCAGAGCGGGATCGCGCGGGCGCCCGAAACGGATCAGAAAAAGCGCGCGACTCGCTGCCTCCACCGCCGGGATGAGCCGCTGGAGTCGCTCGCTCGCCTCGCGCTCGGTGATGCCGAGCACACTCGCCGCCTCGCCAACGACCATCGCTTCGCGAATATGCAGATGCACGAGCGCGTGCTGCTCGACGGGCAGGGCGCTGATCGCCCGCCACACGGCGCGCGTCATATCCTCCAGCCCGCTTTCGGGCGCGACGGGCGGCAACAGGGACGGATCGGGCGCGACGTAGGGCGCGGGATCGGCGGCGGCGCTGCTCGTCTCGGCGGGCAGGGCGGCATAGGCGCGAGCGAAGAGCCAGGCGCGGGCGGACGGCCATTGGTCGGCGCTCGCCGCGCCCATCGCCGCTTGAGAGGCAACCTGCCGCATCAGCGCGTCGGCTGCCTCGGCCCGACCAGTGAGGCGATTGAGGAAATCGTAGAGCGCAGGGCTGAGGGAGCGAAAATTAGTCGCGAATGCCTCGGGGGTCGTTTGTGGCGGCGCGCTCGCTGTCCCTTGCCAGCGGCGTGCATCGCTCTGTGGGTTGTCACGCTGATCGCGCGTTTGATCCACCCGTCATTCCCCCGCAGCGCGCCGCATTCCCTCCCGGCACGGTACCACGTCCGGGGGTGTACGTCCACTGCCGCGAAGGACTGAGGACTGAGTTTCGCCCCATTCTTCTACGCGTCAGATCGAACGGTCACGTTCCGAGCAGCCACAGACTATGCGCCCTCGTGGTGATCGGCGGCGACGGGCTGGACGTGCGCCGGGATCGCGTCCTGCCGCTCGACGCGCGCGATCCACTGCTTCGGATTGCGTAGTTCGGTGAGCGTCGGCAGTCGCTCCGGCCCTTCCCAGACTTTCAGCGCGAATTGGTGATCGCGCTCCCGCACGACGGCATCAATGAACTGCTCGCCGAGGCGGTACTGCTCCATCTTCATTTCCAGCCCGGTCAGCCGGATAAAGAGCGTTTCCGCCTGACTGCGCTGCCGCTGTCGCCCCTCGAAGGCGCGCTGCATCGCATCCAGCGACGGCAATATCTGCTTGCCGACGGCATTCATGACGTGGTTGGAGTATCCCTCGATGACGGACATCAGCGCCTGCATCTCGTCGAAAAGCTGCTTCTGCTCCGGCGTCATGACGATCTCCATCAGGCTCTTGCCGCCGCCTCCCTGCTCCCGCAATCGCCGGATCAGGGTGCTCAGGCCGCCTTGCAGGTTGCGCAGGTCCTCCGTGACGAGCGTGATGTACCGCTCCAGGAGCGTGTTGAAGTGCGGGCGGACCCACGGGAACGCCTCGAACTCGAAGGCATGCGTCGTTTCGTGCAGGGCGAGCCAAAGGCGGAACTCGTGACCGTCCACGCCCATCGTCTCCGTCGCCGCCGCGATGTTCGGCTCGACATAGTAGAGTTTGCCCGTCGCGACTGGCTCCTTGCCGAGCAGGGCGAGGTCGTACTGGCCGAGGACGCGCCGTGCGAGGTAGCCGAGCAGCAGCCCAACTTCCGCCGACAAAATTGTCTGGTTGACGCCGCTGACGAGCGCAACAGCGGTGGGCGATGTGAGATTGCGAGCGGTGTTCAGCCCTTCCAGCGGCGCGAAGAGTTGCTGGAAGGCGCGGATATTCGCATCAATCCAGTCCGCGCGGTTGAAAACGTGGACGCTTTCCAGCGGCGTTGGCAGCGTCGTGCCGGTGTATTCCGCGATTAGCGGCACGCAGCGCCCGACGAGATCGCGGTAATAGTCGGTGAGGCTGGTGGGGAAGGTCTCGACATCGGCGGCGCGGTTCATCGCCAGTGCGACGGAGCGGGCGCGATCCCAGTTGATTAGCGAGG
>JALYXG010000139.1 GCA_030947205.1 Chloroflexota bacterium | reverse complement strand
CTGCCGATCACGTATGGCGTGCAGGCGATGCAGAACATCATGTTGCGCGGCATCCCTGCGAACCCGAACACCTTCTATGCCCTCGGTGCGTTCGCGGTCGGCTTCTTTTTGCTCGGCACCCTGCTCTTCCGCCGTACCGTGCGCAGCGCATAAGGGAGAGAATGGGAGTAGCGCGGAGACCGCAGAGGCCACAGAGGACACTGAGGAGAGAAAATCATGGAAAAACCCTCTCGGTGATCTCTGCGCTCTCTGTCTCCTCTGGGCGACTCCCCTTTCTCGGTGCACCTGCCTTGCTGATCGCGGTGTTGCTTTGTATACTGCGTTCATGCGACAGAAAATTCGCGCCGCCCTGCGGGGTGGCCACCCGTTCATCCTTCAATTCCTGCTGATTGGCGCGATTGTCGCGGCAACATTCTTTGTCAGTGACGCGGTGCGGCCTGTATCCGCGCCGGTGCAGGCGAAGGCGGATGTGCCGCAGTTCCGGCTGCCATTCGCGGAGCAGCCGGGGCCGGATACCTGGTTCGTCTCGCAGGGATACGGCACAACCGTCTGGGCGCAGCGCAACTGGCCCGATCTGTATGCCGCCGGACAGGGCATCCATTTCGGCATAGACTTCGCCACCCGCTGCGGTCGCAACGTCCTCGCGATTGGTGATGGCACGGTGCTCGGCATAGACGGTCCGTATGGCTCCGCCCCACACAATTTGGCGATCCAGCATCCGAACGGCTACGTCTCGATGTACGGCCATCTGCGGGAGCGGACGACGCTCGTGCGGGTCGGGCAACAGGTAAAGGCGGGCGATGTCGTTGCGCATTCGGGCGACCCGTACAGCCCGACTTGTGATCGCGCGCCGCATTTGCATCTGGAAATCCGTATCAATGGTGTGAGCGGTACAACGAATCCGATGAATCTCATCCCCGCTGACTGGGATCGCCTGACGCTCGGCGTCGGCGCGGGCGGCACGAGTTTCGCGCAGAATCTCGGCGATCCGCGCCAGTGGGCGACGCTCCGCGACCAGCCCGACATTCATTTCGGCGGCGGTATTCTCGTCAACTATCCTACCTGGGAGCCGTATGCGTAGCGCGCGCTTCTTCCCGCTGCTCGTCTTTCTCCTGCTTGTCGCGTGCAGCAACGGCGCGACGACGCACACCGCGCCCCCTTCTTCGCCACTACCGATCCAGCCGACAAGCGCGTCGAGTCCAGTCGCACCGACCCCGCTCCCGGTGACGCCGCAAGTGCGGACCGCCGCGCAGGATGCGGCGACCCCGGCTCCGCCAACGCCGACCGATACGCCCGCACCGACCGTTGCTCCGACCGCGACGGATGCCCCCGCGCCGACCGCCGCGCCGCAACCCTTCAAGCCAACCCTGACCAAACTGACCGATGGCGGCTGCTGCCGTAATCCCGTCTGGCACCCGGACGGCACGCGCGTCCTGTATACGGATGCCGCGCCGAATCAGCCGCTCGCGGCGACCTATGCCGTCCCCGCCGACGCGAGCGGCCCGCCGACCGTCTTTTTCCCGTCCGCCGCGACGGTTTCGCCCGATGGTGGCCGGATCGCCTTCCCCGATTTCGCCAATAAAGTGACGCGCATCCAGGAGTTCGGCAAGCAGAGCACGGCGACGGTCGCCAACAATGCCGCGTACGTCTGGTTCTCGCGGGATGGTCGTCAGGTCGCATGGCTCGAACGCGCGCCGGGCGCGCAGCCGAGTTCGAATGTGGACCGGCTCGTCCGCGTCTGGGTCGCCAATGCAGACGGCTCGAATGCCCGGACGCGCGGCAACACGGTGCGGGCGGCGGACCTGACATGGTTCCCCGACGGTCAGCGCGTCCTCTTCACCGGGCGAGACACGGATGGCGGCAACCCCGGTATCTACATCCTCGATTTGGGGTCGGGCGCTTTGACGCGAATCGTGGACGCCTTTTCGCCGCGCGGCGTCCGTTTGTCGCCGGATGGCGGGCAAATCGTCTACCTCGCGGCACTCGAAGAAAAGCCGGATGACAGCGGCCTCTTCGTCGTCAATGCGGACGGCAGCGCCAAGCGGAAACTGCCGCTCGTCGGTGGCGTGCGCTGGTCACCGGACAGTAAGAGTCTCGTCATCCTCCCCTTCCAAACCGACAACAGCGCGGATCAGTTGATCCGTATTGACGCCGCGACCCTCGGCATGACCCCCCTCACCGACCGTGCCGCGCTCCCCTTCCGCGTTGGGCAGGACGAGTGGCAACTCGCGCCCGACGGCACGCGCATCGTTTTTAGTGCGCTGACGGACAGCAACATGTACGTGCTGCGCTTCGCTCCATAACAATCCCTTCATATACTGTTGCGACCCTCGCACACGCGTGCTACCGTTACCGCGCGACAAAAGGGTTCCGCTTGTGGAAGGGAAACTGCGAGTATGTCAACGAGCGAAGCGGCGGCACTGGCCACCGGTCAAACGCCCGCGACCGTCACACCGACCACACGGGCTTTCAACCGCCGTACGATCCTGCTCATCACCGCCGCACACTTTTTCCACGATATGTATCCGGCCTTTCTCGCGCCGCTCATCCCCTTCCTCACGGACAAGTTCGCGCTTTCCCTCTTTCTCGCCGGATTTTTGCAGCCCGTGCAACGCCTCTTTTCGCTCTCGCAGCCCATCGTCGGCTACTACGCGGATCGTGTCAGTGTCCGCCTCTTTCTCGTCATTACGCCGATTACGACCGCGCTCGTCACCTGCTCGCTCGGCATCGCCCCGAACGCGGTCGTCGTCATGCTCCTGCTCCTCGCCAGTGGTTTGTCGAGTGCGATGTTCCACGCGCCCGCGATTGCCACGGTCGCCGCGTCGGCAGGCCGGCGGTCGGGTTTGGGGATGTCCATCTTCATGAACGGCGGCGATTTCGGGCGGAGTATTGGCCCGATCGTCGTCGTCTTCATCATCAATCATTTCGGACTGCACGGCACCGCGCTCGCCTTCTTTCCGGCACTGGCGATTGGCATCGTCACCTTCTTCGGTCTTTCGCCGATCCGCCTCCGGTCGGCGCCTCGGACGCGCCGCGACCTCTTCGGCGCGTTGCGGACGCAAGGCCCGGCACTCCGCCGCCTGATCAGCGTGATTATGGTGCGTGGCGTGGTGCTCAACTCCTTCGCCTTGTTCATCGTGGCGTACCTGAAACAGCGCGGTGAGCCGCTGATCTACGCCGGCATCGCGACCTCCGTCTTTTTCTTCGCGGGCGTGATCGGCGGCTTCGTCGGCGGCACTCTAAGCGACCATGTCGGGCGCAAGCCAATCATCCTCGTTTCGCTCTCGTTTTCCGCGCTGCCGCTCTTTCTTTTCACCGTGCTACGTGGTGTGCCGTCCATTGTCGCGCTCTTTTTCGCCGGGCTACTCCTGCTCTGTACCACGCCCGTCACGCTTGCCGCGATGCAGGAGTTGCTACCGAACGACCGCGCGACTGGTGCGGGCCTGGCGATCACTGCCGAATATACCGTCAGCGCGCTCGCGACCATTTTGGTCGGTTTGATCGCGGATCACGTCGGCCTGCCTCACGTCATTCAGGTACTGACGCTCATCCCGCTCCTCGGCATCCCGCTCGCCATCCTGCTCCCAGAAACGCGCGAGTTCGAGACGGCATAGAAATACGTCGAACCACCAATCTGCCCAGAGGGCACCCGCAAGAACACCAAGGGGAGAAAGAGAGGAAACACAGGTTCTCTCTTTCTCCCTCGGTGTTCTTGGTGCCTTGGTGGTTCGACGTATTGTCTTGCAGTGGCTATTTGTTTGGGCGAGTGGCGGGTTGGCCCTGGATGCGGACGTAGCGTGCGACCTTGAGCGTGAAGCAGACTGCGCCACCGATCTCGATTTCGGCCATGTATGGCATCGTTAGCACGCCCGGCTCGATGGCCGGGACCATCGGCAGGGAGGGACGGACGCGATGGCGGCAGACGCGCTTGATGATCGCGAATACCTCCGGGACGAGCGAGCCATCCGCCCCAACCATCACCGTGACGCTGCCGACGCGCAGGAAGCCGCCGCGACTGCGGATCACCGTCACACGGAAGCCCGCTCCGGTCAGTGCAGCCAACAATGCCGGCAAATCGCCGCGCTGGACGACCGCAAAGATTAATCTCACGAGGTCGCACCCGATAGTGGGGCCGGTGGCGTCCATGCGGCGGGAGTCGCGACACGGCGCGGCGACCGTTTCGGCTTCGGGGTTGCAGGGCCGGACGATGCGTCGGGCAGGAGCGCGTGGCGCAGGATTTCCTCGATATGCTCGACCATAATGATTTCCATTTCGCCCCGCACCTCGGCGGGCACCTCGGCGAGGTCCTTGGCGTTGCGGCGCGGCATCAGGAAGGTCTTGATGCCCGCCCGATGCGCGGCGAGCATCTTTTCTTTCAGGCCGCCAATCGGCAGCACCTTGCCGCGCAGGGTGATCTCCCCCGTCATCACGAGATCGTGCCGCACCGCGCGCCCGGTAAGGGCGGAGATCAGCGCGGTAGCGAGCGTCACGCCCGCCGAGGGGCCATCCTTCGGCACCGCGCCCTCGGGCACATGGACATGGATCGAGCGCGTCTCGAACAGCGTCGGCTCGATACCCAGCGCCGCCACGCGGGAGCGCGCGTAGGTGATCGCCGCGTGGGCGGACTCCTGCATCACATCGCCGAGTTGTCCGGTCAGGCGCACATCGCCCTTGCCGGGCACCAGTGCGACTTCAATGGGCAGGAGTGTGCCGCCGAACTCGGTGTAGGCAACCCCGGTCGCGACACCGATCTCAGCGCGCTCCTCCGCCGCGCCGAATTCGTAGCGCGGCACGCCGAGATAGGTCGGCAACGCGTCCGCCTTGATCGTGACTGCCCCGGTCTCGCCGCCCACGACACGCCGGGCGATCTTCCGACCGAGCGCGCCGAGTTCGCGTTCGAGGTTGCGGACGCCCGCCTCGCGCGTGTACTCGTGGATCAGGTGGCGCAGCGCGGCATCGGGCAATTTGAGCTGTTTGGGCGTCAGGCCGTGGCTGATGAGCATCTTCGGCAGGAGGAAGCCGCGCGCGATCTGCGTCTTTTCGACATCGGTGTAGCCCGACACTTCGATCACTTCCATCCGGTCGCGCAGCGCCGGTGGGATCGGGTCGAGCAGGTTCGCTGTCGTGATGAACAGAACGCGGGACAGGTCAACCGGCACTTCGAGGTAGTGATCCGCGAAGGCGTTGTTCTGCTCCGGGTCGAGCACTTCGAGCATCGCGGAGGCGGGATCGCCCCGGATGATGTCCGTACCGATCTTGTCCACCTCATCCAGCACGAAGACCGGGTTGCGGCTCCCGGCGTCGCAGAGCGCCTTGACGACCCGCCCCGGCAGCGCGCCGACGTACGTGCGCCGGTGGCCGCGAATCTCCGC
>JALYXG010000075.1 GCA_030947205.1 Chloroflexota bacterium | reverse complement strand
TGCTCGGCACACTGGGCGGCGCGGTGGCCGTCCACGCGGCATCATCCCCCGCAACCGCGCCGACCGCGATCGTCCAGCCCGCGCAGGCGGACACGGACACGGAGACGGCGGACGGGCCGGACACGGGTGCCAATGTCCAGGATCAGCAGGGTTCAGAGGTTGAGGACGGCACACCCGACACGGCAAACGGCGCGCCAGACACGGATAACGTCCAGGACGGTTCCGGCTCGCAAGTCGAGGATGGCACACCGGACGTTCCGGGAGCCGTCACCCCGTAATCGCAGCGCACACTCTATCGCCAGAGGAAGGGGCCAATCGGCTCCTTCCTCTCGTTGGCCTGGCAAGGGCTGAACGCGATTGCGGCGAGCGCCATCTGTCGAAGGGGAGAAGCGCCACTTTATGCCCGCTTCATCGCAATTTCAGATTGATCGTCCATCCTGGGGTCACCTCACGAAACGGACAAAATCGGTGCGGCAAGGCTACCACGCCGGGGTGCGCGATGCCCTGAGCGCGGCATTCTGTCAGTCTGGGGTGCCCTACTCTGACATTCTGCTTTGCTTGACAGGCGAGCGGTTACCGCACCGCCTACGCATCGGGGTGGTAGCGCCACTCGTAATAGTGTCGCCCGATATTGCCGAACTCCACCTTGAACGCATCCGGGTTCTTCGGGTTGAAGGTCAGCACCCGCCGCTCGAACGCCTGGATCAGCACCGTCGTCGGCTTGCCGCCGACCGACACCTGGGTGACAATCAGCGGCGAGATCGGGAAACCGGTCGTCTGGTCCATCGAGAGCGGCAGGCTGTTGATGAAGTCGGCGAACGGCCTGAAGAGATACTGCCCGTACCGGCCACCGGGATCGCCGACGAAGCCGGTATAGAGCGGACCGGGCGGGATGTTCAGCGGCGGCAGATCGGTCGTGGGCGAGAAGCGATCGGTCGTGGGGTTGTAGCGCATCGGCGTGCCCGCCTGGAGGGCATTCCCGGCCTGCTGCTCCGGCCCGACCGGGTCGCGCTCGGGCAGCTGGTTGAGGTCCGCGTACGACGGGCCATCGTCGCCGTCGCCGGCGATCTTCGCCGCAGAGGGCGTGCCGGGCGGGAGCGGACGAGCGACGGGCACCCCCTCGACCGGCACGAAGGTCGTGTCGCCGACTTGCACCTTGCCGCCCTTCATCTCGACGGTCAGCAGCCCGTTCGTGACCCGTCCGGTGGCGGGTTTGGTCAGTTCCATCCGTGCCTTATCGAAGTACTGCACGAGGCGCATGCCGCCCGGTGCCTCCTTGTACGACTCCCGCTGACCGGGATCGGCGGGGGTGTCGAAGAGCATCGGACCCCAGAAGTTTGTGCGCACCGCCTCGATCGTCTGCCACTGCGTCCGGAAAGCGGGCGAGGCAAATGCTGACGCGGTATCGGCGCGGGTGGGCAGGAGCAGCAGCAGCGCGAGCGCCAGGATCAGTTGCCTGTGGGAACCATGCATTCCGGACCTCTCCCCGATACGCATAACGCGACAGCACGACTCTCGTGAGTATGACGTCTCAAACCTAGCCATATGATATGAGTCACCCGGTACATGTGCAGCCAGCGTGGCATGTTGTGCCCAGAATATTCTGTAAATAGATCGCCGCTTTGACACGCGGCCATCGTCCGCCACGATCGGTAGTGCGAAGAGACCGGATCGAAGGAGGAAAACGATGGCCTACAGACAGCGTACCGACATGACCGTAGCAGCGCAATCCATCCTGACGGACGATCCCGACTTCCTGCGATTCATCGTGGAACGGGTCGTCCAGGAAATGCTCGAAGCGGAGATGACCGCCCATTTGCACGCCGAACCGTACGAGCGAAGTTCGGCGCGGAGAGGCTATCGCAACGGGTACAAGCCCCGCCAACTCAACACCCGCGTCGGCACGCTCACCTTGCAGGTGCCGTAGGATCGGGATGGGACGTTCAGCACCCAACTCTTCGCACGGTATCAGCGTAGCGAGAAGGCGCTTGTGCTAGCGCTGATGGAGATGTATGTCGAGGGTGTCTCCACGCGCAAGGTGCGGGAGATCACCGAAGTTCTGT
>JALYXG010000053.1 GCA_030947205.1 Chloroflexota bacterium | reverse complement strand
CGACCAGGGTGGCGGGCAGGCGCTGGGCGATCAGGGTGCGGACGGGGGAGCGGGACTGGAAGCTCGTACCCCACTGACCGGTCGCCATGCTCTTGGCCCACTTGGCGTACTGGACGGGCAGGGGGTCGGAGAGACCGAGCTGCTTGCGGATGTTCTCCTTGACCGCCTCGGGGACCCGCGGGTCGGCGGCGAACTGGGCGAGCGGATCGCCGGGGGCGAGCGAGATGATCGCGAACAGGACGATCGAGATGGCGATCAAGGTCGGCACCGCCGTCACCAATCGCCGGATGATGTACTTGCCCATGGCTGCCCGTTCCTCTCGTGTCCACCCAATCTATTGGTATACCCGTATCATGCGGGAGTATGCCATATTCTGTCAAGGTGTGAACGAGACAAACGATGGAATCCTGCCCGCTCGTTTTGTGCATTGCACCAGAAACAGCGCAACAACGTCCAGTTGCCGATTCACACTATGCTACACTGGCAACTACGAATACCGCGTGCAAAGCGATCATTACTGCGAAAGGAGACACCCGATGTCCTTCCCCGATTACCTGCCGCTGCGCCAAAAAATCGTCAAGACCGCACGGACACTGATCGAGCGGAACGCGATCTCCCCCGCGCACCTTTCGAACATCTCGATCCGCACCCCGGAGGGAGATATGATGCTCCTCACCTCCGGTGGCTGGATTACAGACATGACAACCGACGACATCGCGTTTGTCGGCTTCGATAGCACCGTCCGCGCCGGGCAACTCCCTGGCGGTACCTTTGAAATTGTCGAAATGCACAGCAAGGTCTACGAGAAGCGCCCCGATATTGGCGCGATCATCCACACGCACTCACCCTATGCGACCGCCTTCGCCATCGCAAACAAGCCGATTCCCTGTGTCTATGAGGCGATGGCCCGCTTCGATATGCACGACGGTATCCCCGTCGCACCGTACGCGCCGCGCGGTTCCAAGGAGTCGGTCGGCAACATCCTCGGCGTGATCGGTGAGAAGACGCGCTGCGTCCTCCTGCAGAATCACGGCATCCTCGCCTTTGGCGAGACGATCGAGATAGCGACGATGATGGCGCTCATCCTTGAAGAGGCGGCGCACATGGCGCTCCTCGCCGAATCGCTCGGCGGCGCGACCGTCATCCCGGAGGATCAGGCGTTCTATGCCTTGCAGCGCACCCGGCAATATGCAGACATGGTCGTCACTCCGGCGGACGGCAAGTAGGGAAGTTCCTCCGATTGATACGAGGGTGGTAACAGGCTTTCCAGCCTGCTACCACCGGAAAAACAGCCCTTCACTGAACCTGACACAAGAGCGCCCCGGCAACCATTGCGGGTTGCCGGGACGTTCGAAGGAAGGAGAGGAGAAGAAGTGTACGCGTTAGTTGACGGACTTCGGCGCCCGCTTGTAGGAGCGTGCCCGGAGCGCCGCGCCGACACCGACTGCCGCCACACCGGCGACGACCGCCGCCGCGAGGCCGTTGTTCGCGTCCTGCTTCGGTGCACCCGTCTGCGGGAGAACCGCTCCGCCACCGGTACCCGTTGAAGTTGTCGCTCCACCAGTACCTGTTGACGTCGTGGCGCCGCCCGTGCCTGTCGCTGCGGGCGCGGCCGGAGCAGCCGAACCACTGCCGAGGATCGGTCCCGCTGCCTTGAGGACATCCGCCTTCGCCACCGGCGAGGCGAACGCGCCGGCCACCGGCGTCATCTTCGCCTGCCGCCGCCAGATGCTTGCGTGCTCGCCCTCGATGTTGTGAATCTGCACCGCCGCCGTCAGCACGTCCGGGTTCTTGATCTCCGGCGCGGCCGCCAGGTACGCGCCTGCACCGAGGTCCTCGATGGTGACAAGGAACTTGACGATGTTGTCCCGCGTGTCGAAGGCCGGGAAGTTGTACTTCGCCTGCGCCGCGACCGGTGTACCGCTCAGTTTCTGGATCGTCTGCGTCAGGGCGGTGACGTGCGCCGCCTCATGCGCGCCGAACTGCGTCGCGTATCCCTGCTCGTCGCCGGTCAGCTTGCCGCTGGCGACGATCTGCTTGTACATCTCCGTTTCGAGGTGTTCGAGGGTGAGCGCGTAGTTCAGGATATCGAGATCGTCTTTGAAGTCTGCCACAGGATTCCTCCTCGTATGCCGGTCGGGCGTTTAGCCGATCAGCGGCTTGACCTTGGTGTTCACTTCGTCAACGGTGAAGTTCTCCGAGAGCGCGCT
>JALYXG010000003.1 GCA_030947205.1 Chloroflexota bacterium | reverse complement strand
GTTGGGCAAGGCGGCACGCGACGACTTGCAGGGCGGCACCTTCACGATCACGAACCTCGGCATGTACGAGATTGACGCCTTCACGCCGATCATCAACCTGCCGGAATGCGCGATCCTCGGCATCGGTCGGATTGTCGCGCGCCCCGTCGTGGTGGACCAGGAGGCCGAGACGGTCGCCGTGCGCAAGATGGTCGCCCTCAGCCTGACCTTCGATCATCGCGTTGTGGACGGCGCGCCCGCCGCCCGTTTCCTCAAGCGGATTAAGCAGTTCGTCGAGCAGCCGCTCGTCTGGCTGACGCGATAAATGGGTAGCGTGGGCTTCGGTCTGCGTCCCTGTATCGCTCTCACGGGCTGGAAGTCCGCGTTACCGGGATGGGGGATGGGACGCAGACTGAAGCCTACGCTACCGGGATGGGTGAGGGGAGACATTGATGGGTGTGGATTGGCTCGATCTGACGGGCAGGGTGGCAATTGTGACGGCAGGATCGGCGCGTGGCGGGATCGGCCATGCGACGGCGCTCGAACTGGCGAAGGCGGGCGCGGACCTGTTTGTCTGCGATATTGACGGCGAGGGGGCGCAGCAAACGGCCCACGAAGTCCAAGCGCTCGGTCGGCAATGCACGGCGGTGACGTGCGACATGAGCGACGCGGACGCGATTGTCGCGATGTTCGACGACTTCGACCGCGCCTATGACCGCGTGGACATCCTCATCAACAACTGCGGTCTCGGCACCCGCTACCGACCGGAGGAGTTGCCTCTCGAAGAGTGGCGCAGGATCGTGCGCATTAACCTCGAAGGAACGTGGGTCTGTACACAGCAGGTCGGGCGGCGGATGATCGTGGCGGGCCGGGGCGGGGCAATCGTCAGCATCAGTTCGATTGCCGGTAGTTCCGCGCTGGGGCGGGGCAACTTTGTCTATAGCGTCACCAAAGCGGGCATCATCCAGTTCACGCGCGAGTTGGCGGTGGAGTGGGCGCCCTATGGGATTCGCCTCAACGCCATCCAGCCCGCACAGACGATGACGCAGGCGATGACGAACATGCTCAATGACCCGCAACTCGATCCGAAGACGCTGACCGCGCGCTTCCTCAAGGGCATTCCGCTCGATCGGATCGGCGAGCCGGAGGACATCGCCCGCGCCGCCGTTTTCCTTGCCTCGGACGGCGCGAGCTTCATCACCGGCCACACACTGCCGGTGGACGGCGGCAACCTCGCGCTCAACGCAGGCGGGAGCAAACTGTGGCCGACGGAGGATGGCGCCCCATGAGCGTTACACCAGTGCCGCCCGCCTTTGCATTCGTCGGCGCGGGCGCGCTCGGCCAGTCGTTTGCCGGGTTGCTGGCGAAAAACGGTCAGGCTGTGACGCTCCTTGCCACGCCGCGAACCGTCGCGTCATTGCGCGCGGCGGGTCATATCCGGCTAACCGGCGTTGTAGATGCGGAAATACCCGTCGCGCCCGCTCCCGCGCCGCCGGGGAGCGTCGGTATCACGGCCGACCCGGCCGATTTGCCCGCCGGGGTGGGGCTGATCTTCCTCACCAAGGGGCACGATCTTGCGGAGGCGATTGCGACGGTGCGGGCCGCGTGGCCCCGGCCCGGCGATGACGCCGCGTGGGTGGCAGGATTGCAGAATGGCCTCGCGAAAGACGACATGCTCGCGGCGGCGTTCGGCGCGGAGCGGGTCGTGCCGGGTGCGACGATCCTCGGCGGCGGTCGCGGTGCGGACGGCGTCGTGACGGTAACGGCGCTCGGCATGACCTACCTCGGCGAGATGGCGGGCGGCAGTTCACCGCGCGTGGATGAGGCGATTGGCGCGCTGACGGCGGCGGGCATCCCGGCACAGGCGCCCGCGAGCATCCAGAGCGTCTTGTGGTCCAAGGCGTGCAATGCGGCGGGAGTCTTCGGCGTTTCCGTCCTCGCGCGCGCCTCCGGGCCGCAACTGACGAGCGATCCGAGCATGATGCGCGCCTATCTCGCGCTCGTCCGCGAAACGGCCATCACCGGCGCAGCGTACGGCGTTGAGGTCGGCAACTACCCGAATTTCCCGCCGATCCACACCTACGCCGTGACACCCGCTGAGGAGACGTTGACGCAAATCACGCCCGGCCCGCTCCCGCGCGGCGGCAGTTTGCCCTCGATGACGCAGGACTTGCTTGCGGGACGGCCCATCGAGGTCGAACAGGTCTTCGGTGACCTCGTCGCGCGGGCCGAGCGCGCGGGCGTCGCCGTGCCGCACCTCACTTTCGTCCGGGACATCATGCGCGGTATTGATCGCATCACGCGCGGCAAATAACGCACCGGATTGCGCTGCTCATCTGTCGGTGCGATGCTGTAAACAGAGCGAATAGATCGGTAGCGTAGGCTTTCAGCCTGCGTCCCTCCCTCGGAGGATTGTATCCATAGGAGGGACGCAGGCTGAAAGCCTACGCTACCGATCTCTTCACTCCGTTCACAGCATCGCACCGGCGGATTGCCGGCGCAATCCGGTGCGTCATTCGCCGCGCGTGATGCGATCAATGCCGCGCATAATGTCGCGGACGAAGGTCAAGTGCGGCACGGCGACATTCGCGCGCTCGGCCCGCGCGACGAGGTCGCCGAAGACCTGCTCGACCTCGATCGGGCGGCCGGCGAGCAAGTCCTGTGTCATCGAGGGCAGGCTGCCGCCGCGTGGAAATGGGCCGGGCTTGATCTGCGCCAGCGTCTCCTCGAATGGCCTCGTGGCGTAGGTGTGGATC
>JALYXG010000745.1 GCA_030947205.1 Chloroflexota bacterium | reverse complement strand
CGCAACTGATCGCGGACGGCTCCCGACGCTTCGGCGCGCAGTGCATCGTCCTCTCGATTGACGCGAAACGCCGCCCGGACGGCGCCTTTTGGGAGGTCGTCACGCATGGCGGGCGGCGGCACACCGGCATGGACGCGCTGGAATGGGCGACGCGCGGCGTCGCGCTCGGCGCGGGCGAGATCGTCCTCAACAGCATTGACGCCGACGGCACGCGCGACGGCTATGACCTCGCGATCACCGCGCAAATCGCCGCCGCCGTGGATGTGCCGGTAATCGCCTCCGGCGGTGCGGGCACGCTCCAACACCTCGCGGATGCCTTGACGACGGGTGGCGCGCACGCCGTTCTCGCGGCGGGCATCTTCCACGACGCCGTTTTCACGATCGCGGAAGCAAAGGCGTACCTCGCCGCGCGTGGACTCCCGATGCGCCCCGTCGCATTGGTTTGACACGATGAAGGGGTGGAATAGGCCTCAGCCTGCCGTCGGTCTCCGTATCGTGGTAGCGCGGGCTTTCCGGCCTGCGGGCGGGACGCAGGCTGAAGCCTACGCTACTGATCGATCATGAACCACTGGTGGCAAGACCCCGTCGAGGCGCGCCGCGTCGCGCGCTGGTCCTTTCCTGCAATCTGCCTGCTTGGGGCGTACGGCGCGGTCGGCCCGCTCGGCGGTTTGGTCAGTTTCCTGCTGATCTTCATGATCTTCGTCGCCGCCTTTTTCGAGGCGCGTGGTTCGCTCTTCTTCCTCCAGTTCGCGCATCTGCGGCCACCGGGGAGACATCGCGGCCCGGCATGGTGGCCGTGGCTGGCGATGGTCTTCGGCAGCATCGCGGCGATCATCGGCGGCAGTTGGATCGGCGGCATCGTCGGCGACCGCCTCAACCGCACCGTCGGTCAGGCGATCACCGGTGCGGCGCTTGCGGCGGCGGGCGCGCTCTTTTTCGCGGGCCTTTTCACCCTGCTCGGCTACTGGATAGACAAGGAACTCGGCGACTGGGTGACACGCCAGGGCGAGGCAGAGATGCCCGAGCAGTACCGCGACAAGAAACAGAAACGCAAGGGCCGCTGATGGTTGGGCGACGACCCGGTCGGGTCGTCACTCGTTTCGTCTCCGCCGAGTCCGGGAGTAGCGGCTACGGGAAAATCTCCGTGGTGCAGTCGCCGCTCGGCAGGTGGATTTCATGGCCGCGCGCGGTGCCGAAGCCCACGTAGAAGTTCTCGTCGAGCGTCATCCCGCCGTTGGGGTCGCAGTCAATCTTGAGCATCCACGACTCCATGTTCGGGTAGAACTGGTTGTCCCACGTCGAGTAGAGCGAGTTCGTCACGTACAACCGCCGCCCGTCCATGCTCAATTGCAGCATCTGCGGCCCACCGTCGAGTTTGCGCTTCCCCGCCGCCGTCGCGCCGAGCAAACCACCCAGCCACACCTGACCGGTGAGCTTCGGGTGCGCTGGGTCCGAGATGTCGTACTGACGCAGATCGCCGTGCAGCCAGTTGGAGAAATACAGGAAGTGGTCGTCCATCGAAAGGACGAGGTCGGTGATCAGACCCGGCAACGGGAACGGCCAACCCGCTACGTCTTTCGACTCGACCTGAATCACCTTCTCGACTTCCCATTGGTCACCCTTGCGGTACCAGCGGAAGATCGCGCTGGAAAGCGCCGCACCGACGAAGCCCGTTTCCGCGTCGGGGTTGTGCAGCCAGCGCACTTCGAGGGGGATCAATCCCTCTGAGCCGAGGTCAATCGTCTGCGTAATGCGCTTCTCGGCAAGGTCCCAGAAATGGATGCTGTGGCCGTACTTCCCGTCCGTCACATCCTGGAGATTGAAGCCGTCCTTGAAGGTATTCGGCGCGGCCCATTCACTGGAAACCATCGCGTTCTTGCGCGGCTGATACCAGAAGTCGTAGTTGAACTGCGCGCCGTTCAGGTCGTTTTCCCACCGACCGAGGACATCGAAATTATGAGCATCGAGGACCGCGAAGCCGCCGGGCGCATCGCCGTTCCGGTCGCCGAGCATGCTGATGGTGAT
>JALYXG010000742.1 GCA_030947205.1 Chloroflexota bacterium | reverse complement strand
CCCCCCCCCCCCCCCCCCCCCCCGGGGGGGTTTGTTCTATTTTTGGGGTGGCGGGCGGCGAATCCCCACCCCCCCCCACCCCCCACCCCCCCCCCCCCCACCACCGGGTTTCTCTCGCGAACCGCGTCCACTCCTAATTCCAGAGGAATAGCGCTAATCACGGATTATGCTCTCCCCTCCCGCTGTGCGGGAGGAGGGTCGGGGGAGGGGGCCGCTTCCAACTCGACCAGCACCGCCCCACCCGCCACACGATCTCCTTGCGTAGCGTGAACTTTATGGACGCGGGCGGGGCCGGGCGCGGCGATGGTGTGCTCCATCTTCATCGCTTCCAGCACAACCAGCGGTTGCCGTGCCTGCACCTGCTCCCCCGCTTGGACGAGGACGCGCGTGACAATGCCAGTAAGTGGCGCTTTGAGATCGGTCGCGCCGTCGAGCGGCACGGCCCCACTGCCGACAATCTGATCTGGGCTGGGTAGTCCGGCGCGGCGGATCAGGTACGTCCGGTCGCGCCAGGTGATCGTGAATGCATCGCGATCCGCACTGTCCTCGTGCAGTGTGAAGGAGAGCGCCGTCGCGCCCTGATGGACAAGGAGACGGGTACGGGAAGGGCGGGCAAAGGAGAGGGGGAGCGATGCGGGGAGCGAGACACGCCAACGATCATCGTCGGTGCGGTCGGCGTGGAGGGTGTAGCGGGCGCCGTCGCTCTCGTAAACGCCGTGGATTTGGGCGCTGCCGAAGCGGAGGGGGCCAACGGATTGCCACGGGTTCGTGGCGGTCGGTGACGGCAGGGTGTGACAGGTCGCTTCGTAGCCGACGATGGCAAGGAGGATTTCCGGCGGCAATTCATTCGGTTGCGACGACGGATGCCAATGCTCGGTGAGGAAGCCGGTGTGTGTGTCTCCTGCGCGAAAGGCATCGGTGGCGACGATGGCACGCAGTTGCGGCAGGTTTGTCACGATGCCGTCAATCCGGTAGCCCGCGAGCGCGGCCTGCATCCGGGCAATCGCCTCGTCCCGCGTCGCGCCGTGGGCAATGACTTTGGCGAGCAGCGGGTCGTAGTACGGCGTCACTGTCGCGCCCGCGTAGAGTGAGCCGTCAATCCGTAGGCCGGGTCCATCCGGTTCGGCGAGCGCCGTCACGGTGCCGGTCTGGGGCAGGTAGCCCTGTTCCGGGTCTTCGGCGTAGACGCGGCACTCGATGGCGTGGCCAGTGATCGCGATATCATTCTGTGTAAAGGGGAGGGGTTGGCCCGCCGCAATCTCGACCTGCAAGCGGACGAGATCAAGCCCCGTCACTCCCTCCGTGACCGGATGCTCAACTTGCAGTCGGGTGTTCATTTCGAGGAAGAAGAACGTTTCACGTGAATCGAGCAGGAACTCGACCGTCCCCGCATTCACGTATCCCGCCGTCTGGGCTGCCACAATGGCGGCGGCGGCGAGTCGCTGGCGCAACGTAGGCGAGACGGCGGGCGAGGGCGATTCCTCGACCACTTTCTGGTGCCGTCGCTGGATTGAGCACTCGCGTTCGCCGAGTGAGACGATGCTGCCGCGCGCGTCTGCGAAGATTTGCACCTCGACATGGCGTGGGCGGAGAATCAGCCGTTCGAGCAGCACGCGGTCGTCGCCGAAGGCACGGTGGGCGGTGCGCCGGGCGGCGGCGAGGGCATCCGCGAACCCATCCACGTTATGGACCTCGCGCATCCCCATGCCGCCGCCCCCCGCGACCGCCTTGATGAGCAGCGGGAAGCCGATCCGCTCCGCCTCCGCTACCAACACCGTGTCCGATTGGTCGTCGCCGGTGTAGCCGGGCACGGTCGGGACGCCCGCCGCCTCCATCAGCCGCTTCGCGCCCGCCTTGTCGCCCATGGAGCGAATCGCGGCCGGTGGCGGTCCGATGAAGACGAGGCCCGCGTCCGCGACAGC
The DNA here is from genome assembly GCA_030947205.1 of Chloroflexota bacterium. Taxonomy (GTDB): domain Bacteria; phylum Chloroflexota; class Chloroflexia; order Thermomicrobiales; family JALYUS01; genus JALYUS01. The sequence goes on along the minus strand of JALYXG010000742.1, from coordinate 170 downwards.
CTGCGCGAAACCGGCGTTCTCCGAAAGGAAGCCGTAGCCGGGATGAATTGCCTCCGCGCCACTCTGCTTCGCGGCATCGAGGACGGCGGGGATGTTGAGATAACTCTCCAATGCCGGGGCAGGCCCGATGCAGTACGCCTCGTCCGCCACCTGCACATGCAGCGCCGCCC
>JALYXG010000732.1 GCA_030947205.1 Chloroflexota bacterium | reverse complement strand
GCCCGCACCATACCATAAATTTGAACTACTCAAACACGAAGGGGTGCAAGAGGAAGAACACGAAGCGCTTTGCCTCGCTTTCCCGTCTCTGTGCGCTCGGTGTCTTTGTGGTTCAATCCCTTCCCCGCACCGCAACGACGAGCATTCGATCTGTGCCGTCATCGAGCGGCGTCAGGTCGGGATCGGCGTAGATCGCTTCGACCGTAAAGCCCGCGCCATGCAGAAGCAGTTCGATTTCGTAGCGGCCGATCAGCCGCATCGAGAAGGGCACGACGATGCGCGAAAGAGTGCGATCCGGCGCGGTGAGGTCGTAGAACCAGGTCGCCTCGACGGTCTGCGTCGCCGCGCGGTAGAAGGCGGAGACGAAGCGGTCCACGCGCTCACCGTTGGCGCTCTCGAATGCCGTTTCGTGCGTGATCGCGCCGTAGTACGCGCCGAGCAGTTCCGGGTTCGGGTGGATCAAGTCGAGCAGGAGCAGGCCGCCCGGCCGGAGGTGGGTGGCAATCGCCCGCAGTGCGGCCTGCTGTGACGCGGTATCCGGCATGTGCAGAAAAGTGTTCTGCGCGCAGAAGGCCAGCACGAACCGCGCATCGCCGAGCGTCGCGAGCGAGCGAAAGTCGTCCTGCCGAAGCGTCACCTTGTCCGCACACCCAGCCGCCGCGACCACTGCGCTCGCCTCTTTCAGCATCGCGGCGGACGTGTCCACGCCCGTTACCGCGTAGCCCGCCTCCGCGAGCGGCACGAGGAACCGCCCCGCACCGCAACCGAGATCGAGCGCCGGTCCACCCGTTCGCGACGCAAAGGCGAGCAGAAACGCCGCGTCGGGATCGTCCATGTCGGCGGGCGGGAACTCGGCCGCGTAGAGCGCGGCAATCATTTCGTAGTCAGGGTCGTGCCAGTTTTCCATATGGTCAGTATGACGGTAGCGGGAGTGGAGGGCAAACGACCGAACCCCCGGCCCCTTCCTTCCTTCCTCGTGCGAAGGGGCCGGGGGTTCGGTTCTCAACTCCGCCAACCCCTGTGCAATAAAGTCTTCCCCGCCCGCGCGCAGGCCGAAAAGGAGGGTGTGGTACGGGCCGAGGGCGCGGTAAAAGGCGACGCGGTCGGCGAATGTCGGGTCCACTGCGCCACCATACGCAGCGAGCAGCGCGGGGAGCCACGCGACGGGTAGGCCGCAGAAGTCCTGCGCCGGGTCGCCGATTGAGACGTCGCCCCAATCAATCACGGCGGTGAGATCGCCGGTTTGCGGGTCGAGCAGGAGATGGTCGCCGCCGAGGTCGCGGTGTAGCAGCGCGGGCGCGAAGCGGACATGCGCCGAATCGTCGAGGTACGCGGCGAAGAGAGTTTCCGTTCGCTCTCGTTCCGCAGGCGTCAGGCGCGGGAAGAGCGGGCGCAGCGCCGCCAGCATCGCGTCATACTGCGCACGCCATGACTGCGGCGTCGCATCCGGCACGCGCAGCAAGACGGCATCTTCGCGGGGAAAGCGGTGCAATGCCGTCAGAAATACGCCGATCTGTGCCGCCAACCGTTCCGACTGAATGATGTCTGCGGGCGCGTTCGCGAGTTGGACACCCGGCAATTTCCGGTAACCGACACATGGATAGGGCAGCGCGGTATCGTGAATGATGACATCAATGCACGGAACCGCGACGGGTAGCACGGGCGCGAGGGCACGCAGCAGCCCGCTTTGCACGGACTGGGAGGCCGCGATCTCCGCGCGCTTCGGAAACAGGAAGACGAGTTCGCCGTTCACTTCCCAGGCGGTGTTGTCCCACCCTTCGGCGAGAAAGCGAAAGGTGTGGATCGGCACGTCCGGCAGCGCGACGGCGATGGCGTCGCGATAGCGGGCTCCGGCCTCGTCCATCAGCGCGTCGTGCGCGTCCAGGAGCGCATCGCGCGCCAGTAGGAGCCGTGTCGCCGGTGACGCGCCTGCCAGCCGTCCAGCGCCCAGCCGCCGACGTGCAACCCGGAGCGCCGCCGCTTGCCAATCGCCTTTGCGAACCGGACACGGAAGTACAGCCCGCCGAGCAGCCACCAGAGGCCGAGGACCGCCGCTGTGATAAAGACGACGGACTTCGGCACGATAAAGGGATGGACGACCGTCAGCATGACGACGACGGCGGCAACAATTGTGAAGGCGAACCATCCCCAGAAATGTGGGATGTTGATCGCCCGCGGTGTCCTTCGTTCTTGTCCTTGCTCGATCATTCCCTGTACCTGCTCTCCTTGTGGGCATACGCTCCTCGTGCCGATTCCGCAGTATACCGCGCCCTTGCCGTGGCACACACACATCGCTATCCTTGCGCGGCGCGAGACCGGAGGCCGGGACCCAGCGGGAAAGGAAGACGATATGACCGCGCGCGACCGACCGTTGCCCTACCGCTGGGTCGGGTGGTGGCTGGTGCGCCTCGTGCGGCGCGCGCTCGTCGTCTGCTTCTATTATCCTGTGCTGCGCATCTGGATACGGCGGCTCGTCGTCGAGGGGCGGGAACACATCCCACCCGGCACCGTCATCTACGCCGCCATCCACACCAGCATGGCCGATACGCCGCTCATCCTTTGGGCGGTCGGCGCGCATCGGGACCGCCTCGTCATCACGGCAGCGCGGGATTACTTTTTCCGCAGCGACCGCCCCGGATTCGGCCCGTTCGTCGCGCTCGTCTTCGGCGCCGTGCCGATTGACCGCACCGGCTCCCCTCGCCAATCGCTCCGCGATGCAATAACGTGGTTACGTCGTGGATTCTCGCTCGTCATCTACCCGCAAGGGACGATTCCTGACCGCGAGCAAGGTCAAACGCGGTTGCATCGCGGCGTTGCATTGCTCGCAAAAGAGGCGCGCTGCCCGGTCGTGCCCGTACGAATAGTTGGCGCGGCAGAATTGTTGCCGCCGGGAATTCACTGGCCGCGCCGTGCGGCAGTGCGTATTACTTTCTTATCACCAATTTTATATGGCGAAACGGAAAACGCGGAGCGTTTCACGCACCGGCTGAACGATAAAATCTTTTTATCGTAACAACGGAACAAAGATATATTCAGAAAATGCCTTTACTAGCGACTTTAGGGCTTGCCAATGCGCCATTTTCGTATACAATGATGGTGTGTGACGTGCGGTTGTGTACAAGGATTGGTAAAATTCCGGGGCTACTTCGATAATACCTCTCCCCGGTTCGGCATGAAACATTCGCTATTCGTTTTTACCGGCACGCATCACCAACCGCGCAGAGGGACGATGAGATGCATATCGCGACAACAACGGTACTACTGCGCATCGGGATCGCCCTCCTTTGTGGCGCGATCCTCGGCTTGGAACGCGAGCGGCTCGAACGCGCAGCCGGATTGCGGACGCACGCGCTCGTCGCGGTCAGTTCGTCGCTCTTGATGATCGTCTCGACGTACGGTTTTTCGGATGTGATCGGTCTCAACCAGATCGCGCTCGACCCGAGCCGCGTCGCGGCGCAAGTCGTGAGCGGAATCGGCTTCCTCGGTGCGGGGGTCATCATCTTCCGCAAGAACACGATTAGCGGCCTGACGACGGCGGCGAGCGTCTGGTCGGCGGCGGCGGTTGGGCTGGCCTGCGGTGGTGGCCTTTTCTGGGCGGCGGCGATCGTGACGGCGGCGATCATCGCAATCCAGGTCGTCCTGCGCTTCATCGAACATCGCTTCTTCGCACACCACCATCCGAGTACCGTCAGCGTGCGGATGAAGCATGCGCCGGGGCGGATCGCGGAGGTCGAGCGGTTGGTGCTGGAATCCGACATACCGCTGCGTGGGCTACGGTTGCGGGTGGGGCGGAGCGAGGATCGAATCGAACTGGTGATGGGAAATGCGCGCGAGACGGCAGTACTCCGGCTCGTCAATCATCTCAGCGCGCTCGAAGGGATTGGGTCGGTGATGTACCGGAGCATGAACGGTCGGATGCGGTCAGTGGATGAGCAAGACCTCGTTGAGGAAGCGCTCGAAACGACAGGGGAAGAGCGGCGTTCCGTCGCGTGAGGGAGGTTTTCGATGCAGGTCCTACGATCCGAAAGCCCGCTGCCGACGCCGCTCACCTGTAGCGGTTGCCGTCACTGGGATGTGGTCGCCGCGCACGCTTTATCGGAGGCCGAACAGTCAGGTCGTTGTGGTCGCTTCGCCGAAACCCGTCCCGGCACATCCCGCCCGCGCTGCAACATCTGCTGGGAGCCGGCAGTCGCCGCACGCCCCGTTCAGGACAGTAAATAAACTGGTAGCGTCGGCTTCAGCCTGCGGCCCCGGCTCTCTCAGGCTGGAAAGCACCGCACACCGGATCAGGGACGCAGGCTGATGAACATTAACTGGCTGCATCGGTAATCCGGGGACGCAGGCTGAAAATCTGCCCAGAGGGCACCCGGCTACCGGTAGCACAGGCTTTCCAGCCTGTGAGTCTCGTGCCGAATCAAGGTTTTAAGGTTCATCAGCCTACGCTACCTTTGGGAAAGGAAGCGCGCATCTTCATGACACACTATTCACTGAGAATTACGTGGCTCTATCCTCGTCTGATGAACATCTACGGCGACCGGGGCAATGTGCGCGCGCTCGAACAGCGGTGCGCGTGGCGCGGGATCGCGGCGAATGTCGTGCGTGTCGGCGGGGGCGATCCGCTGACGGTAGGCGACACGGACATCTACTTCTTTGGCGGCGGGCAGGATCGCGAGCAGGTGACGGTCGCCGCCGATCTGCAAGGCCCGACCGGCGACGCAATCAAGCGCGACATGGCCGAAGACGCGGTCGCACTAACGGTTTGTGGCGGCTATCAACTTTTCGGACACTATTACCGCCCGTACGAAACTGACGACTTGCCCGGCATCGGCATCTTCGATGCCTGGAGCGATGCGGGGCCGGATCGCTTCATCGGCAATGTCCTGTCCGAGA
>JALYXG010000722.1 GCA_030947205.1 Chloroflexota bacterium | reverse complement strand
GCCGTGCGCCCTCCCTCATTCGGCAATAACGGATGATCTGTAGACAAAACGCCGATGATAGTTTAGTATCTTCTGTGGAGGTTGCTCCAAATCTGAGATTCGTCGGTTTTCGGAGGTGAGAATGACGGCAACGACGGTTGATTACGACATTGTGGACATCGGTCTTGCGGAGCAGGGGCGAATGCGCTCGGACTGGGCGGAGCGGCAGATGCCCGTTTTGCAGACGATCCGCGAGCGGTTCGCCAAAGAGAAGCCCCTGGCGGGCCTGCGGATCGCGGTAAGCCTGCATATCACGACGGAGACGGCCGTCCTGCTGCGGACACTGAAGGCGGGTGGTGCGGAAATCGCCCTCTGCGCTTCGAATCCACTCTCGACCCGCGATGACGTCTGCGCCACACTTGTTGCGCACGAGGAAATTCCGGTCTACGCATATTATGGCGAGGATGTCCAGACGTACTACCGGCATGTGGATCAGGTGTTGGCGCACAAGCCGCAACTGACGATGGATGATGGCGCGGACCTGATCGTCAAACTGCACGAGATGGGTGGCGAGACCCTCAGCCGCGTGATCGGCGGCATGGAGGAGACGACGACGGGCGTTATCCGCGTCCGCTCGATGGAGCGGAATGGCATCCTCAAGTTCCCGGTCGTCGCCGTCAATGACACGCCAACCAAGCGCTTCTTCGATAACCGCTACGGTACCGGTCAGAACACGGTGGACGGCATCCTGCGCGCGACGAACATCCTCATTGCGGGTAAGGTCGCGGTCGTCGCGGGCTATGGCTGGGTCGGTCGTGGGATCGCGCTGCGGCTGAAGGGCATGGGCGCGAACGTCATCGTCACTGAGGTCTCGCCGATTGCCGCGCTCGAAGCGGTGATGGAAGGGTATCGCGTCATGCCAATGGCGGAAGCGGTCAAGGTGGCAGACATCATCGTCTCTGCAACGGGCGGTACGGAGATCGTCTCGCGCACGCACTTCGCGGACCTCAAAGAAGGCGTCCTGCTCTGCAATAGCGGTCACTTCGATGTCGAGATTGATGTCAAGGGACTCAAGGAGGCGGCCGTCTCGCACAAGATGGCCCGCACCAACACCGAAGAATATCTGCTCCCCACCGGCCAGCGCGTCTACCTCCTCGCGGAGGGTCGGCTCGTTGGCCAGGCGGCGGCGGAAGCCAGCCCAGCGAGTGTGATGGACATGTCCTTCGCGGATCAGGCGCTGGCGACCGAATGGCTTGTCCAGAACCAGGCATCACTCGAAGCGAAGGTCTACAACATTCCGACAGAACTCGATCTCGGCGTCGCGAAGCTGAAGCTTTCCACGCTCGGCATCATGATTGACGAACTTTCCACGCGCCAGAATGAGTACAACAACGCCTGGCAGGAAGGGACCTGAACCGTTCATCTCATCGAAGAAGAATCGAACACGGGGAAGGGGCGAAAGCCTCTTCCTTTCTCGTTTTGCGCAAAGAAAGAGGGAAGCCGCACGCCTGCGTCTCCCCCTTCATGCGCCGTGTCGGCGCGCTGGGTGTCGGTTCATGGATGGCGAGTGATTACCTCATACCCATCTCTACATTTCGGAACTTCATCCGGTTGCCCCGGCCGCTTCCAACCGCTGGCCAACGGTGACGAGCGTGCGGCCAACGCGCGCCGTCAGTGCGATCTTTGCGCGCTGGGCGCGTTGCACGCGTTCCGCTTCGTGAAGCAAGCGTTCGCATGCTGCCTGCGCTACCCGTTCCTCGACGTACATTTGGGCCAATGCCACACTCTGTAACGACAACATGGTGTTCACCGCTTTCCTTGCCGGGCGCAGTGGGAAACCACCGCATCCGCTATCTTCGTTGTTTTTCTCGCTGCTTCTTCCGATGGAAGAGCAGTGTCCGTACCTCGACGAATCCGTGCTCCACGAGGCTCATAGTGTCCGCGATGCTCAGCATCGTGACCGCATCTCCGACCGTTTTCTTCATCGTGTCACTCCTTTCCGTATCGTCATTCGCGTCGTCCGCGTCTTTCGTGGCGCCATCCTGCCACTCCTTTCTTTACTTCCCGACGCTATTGCACCGTGCCGGGAGACAAAAACAAAACCGGCGGCCCCGCTTGTGGGAACCGCCGGCGTGGTGCCGACTGTGGCGACGAAGGGCGTCAGTCAATAACGCTCCGCGCGGTGATCCCCCCGTGAAACGGTGGCAAGCGGATTCGCGTTGCCGATACCGGGCCGGACATATTGCACCATCGGGGATCTCCTTTCCGTCGCATTCATGCGCTCATATCGCACTATCGCCATATCCGCGACAGCGCATATCCTGTCGCATCGCCAGCATAGCACCTCAAGCCGGGAAGTCAACCTGTTCATTGGGACAGGTTCGTGACGGCTACGGTTGGAGAGTAATCGTCGGGAAAAGTGTGCGGTCGAATTGGGCCGCGCCGCTGTCGCCGAGCCGGAGGATCGCCTGGAGACAGACGTCGGTTTGCGCGCGGAGCGCGGCGACAGCAACGCCGTGGCAGCGGTCGGGGAAGGGGGCGAGGTTGAGCAGTGCGGCCGTCCAGATCTTCCGTGCCCCCTCGCCGTTGCCGCGCGTGATGTGGAAGCAGGCGACGCTCACCTGGATGATGCCCTGCCAAAGGACGCGGATGTAGCCCGGCTCGTGCAACCAGGCATGTTCTAATGTCTCGTGGCATTGGAAATACTCGCCTGCGTTGAACTCGCGGACGGCCTGGATAAGCGCGGGCGGTGGCGCTTCGGCGCAGCGGTCGGTATCAATCAGCCGGTATTTATGATCGCGCACCTCGCCCGGCTGTGCTTCCGGTGGTTGGGGGCGCGGCATTACGCGCGCGTTCCGCTAGCGAGAGGGAGGGAGAGATAGAACGTGGTGCCGACGCCCGGCGCGCTTTCGAGCCAGATGCGTCCGTGCATCAAGGCGAGCAGCCGCCGCGTCAGCGTCAGACCGAGGCCGGTGCCCTCATACTTCCGGTTGATCGAGGTATCAATCTGCCGGAATTCCTGCCAGATCAGCGGAATGTCCTCCGTCTTGATGCCGATGCCGGTATCTGCGATGGCGATATGCGCTTCGCAACTGGCGTTGAGGCTGGCAGTGAGTGTGATCGTCCCGTTGTCGGGCGTAAACTTGTTGGCGTTCGAGAGGATGTTGAGGATTACCTGCCGCATCCGGCTCGCATCCGCATACACGGGCGGGAAGCCCGGCGGCACGCTATAGGTGTACCGCTGCCGCCGCTGCGCGAACAAGGGCGACATGATCCGATCCACGCTCGCCAGTTCGTGGCGGAGATCGAGCGATGTGGGTACGAGCGTCATCTGGCCCGCCTCGACTTTCGTGAGGTCGAGCACATCGTTGATCAGCGTCAGCAGATGTTGACCGCTACGGAGGATGTCGAGTAGGCTTTCGCTCCGTTCTTCCTGCTCGGTGATGATGTCGTCCAGTAGCAGCTCGGCGAAACCGATGATTGCGTTCAGCGGTGTACGCAGTTCGTGACTCATCGTTGCGAGGAAGACACTCTTGTGTTTGTTCGCCTCGGCGAGGTCCGCATTGAGAAGGCGTAACTCCTCCACCTGTCCCTGTACGCGCTCGTACAGCCGGGCGTTCGCCACGGCGATGGCGACCTGCGCTGCGACACGTTCGACCCGGCGCGCGTCCTCGGGCGTCAAGACCCCTGCCGTTGCCCCCAGCACCGAGAGCACGCCGATCGGTTGTCCGGTGACGACGAGCGGCGCGAGCACGATATTCGTCGGGTACTCGGACAGTGCCAGGCGCGGCGGGAGCGGCAACCCCTCTGTCGCGACATCACCAATGTAGAGCGATTTCCCGGAGGTGAAGACATAGCCGCGCAGCGATCCTTCGAGTGGGACCTGCTGCCCACGCTGATTGCCCGCCTCCGCCGTGTCCGTTACGACGAGCAGGTGTTCCATATCCGGTTCGAGGACACTAATCGAGGCGCGGTCGTATGCGACGATATCCCGCAACGACGACAGCACGCGATCGAGGACGGTCGTCAGGTTCAGCGATGAACTGACAACTTGCCCGATCGCATTCAACGCTTCGACATCGTCGGCGCGGCGTTGCACCTCCTCGGCGAGGCGGGCGTTCTGCATCGCGACGGACAACTGCTCCGCGACGCGCATCGCCAGGTCAATCTCCGCGTCGGTGAAGCGGTGCGGCTCCGCTGTCGCGTCAACACCAATCGTGCCGATCATCTCGCCCCGCACGACGATCGGCACAAGCAGAATGGATTTTGCCAGCCGCATCCGCCATAACTCGCGTTCCACATCGGCGATAGGATCGTTATCGATGTCGTTGATGGCGAGGGGTGTGAGACGGCGCATCAAGTATTCGAAGGCCGGATTGTGCGTGACCGGGATGCGCGTGCGTTTCCAGTCAACACGCCGTGTTGCCGAGGAAAAGGCAACAACCGTCGCGGCGGTTCGATCCTCGGTGAGCATCGCGACACCGCCCTGCGTGAAGCCGAACAGATCGAGGAGCGCCTCGGTCGCCGTCTGGCAGAGGGCGATGAAGTCGTGCGACGAGCTGACGTCAATCGCCAGACGGTTGAGGGTCGCGAGTTCGGTGTTCTGACGGCGCAATTCCCGGTTGCTTTCCTCCATCGTCCGCCGCAGTATCACTTCCTGCGACACGTCGCTAATCGTCGCGAGCAGCCGGACGACCGTGCCGTCCCGGTCGCGCACCGGCGCGAACGAGAAATCCCAGTACGCCGGTTCGTCGCCACCGAGCGGAAATGCTTTGATTTGCAACGGCGCGCCGACGCGAAGGACGTAGCGGCACGCGGCGGCGAAGCGGCGGATATTCGGGTCGTCCGGCAGGTCGCGGATTCGCCGCCCGAGGACCGCCATTTCGCGCCACGGCGCCCCGGGCAGCGAGCGCACCGTGGTGTTCGCGGCGAGGATTTCGAGTTGGTGCGCATCCATGATGACGACGCCGATCGGCAACAGATCGAGAATCGAACCCGACAGGGCGTCCGTGCGGGCGAGTTCGGTCAATAGCACGTTTTCGTTATGCATGGCCGCCGATCTACGTGTCACATCCCACCTCTCACTATTTGAACGTACAATGATTGTCGCATACGCGCCCACGAGCGTAAACGCCCATCCAATCTTTCTCCCGAGGGAGTTCCCATGCCCTTGCTCGTCGCGTGGACATTTCTGACCGCCCTACCCTTCCCGCTCCGCCGCATGCCGCAGCCCGCAGAGCAGGGGGCGGCGGTCGCGTGGTATCCGGCGGTCGGCTACGCCCTCGGCGGTATCCTGACGTTTGCGGACTGGGGATTGCGCCACACCGCGCTTTCCGCGTTTGCCGCCGCCGCGTTACTCGCCGCGATATTGGCGCTTCTGACGGGCTTCCTGCACCTCGATGGGGTGATTGACACCTGCGACGCGGTATTCGCCCACCGCTCGCGCGTAGAACGGCTCGCCATCGCGCGCGATCCACGGGCGGGGGCATTCGGTGTCGTCGGCGTCGTGTTGCTGCTGTTGCTGAAAACGTCATTACTCGCTGGACCGCTCGGCAATCATCGTACTGCGGCGCTCGTCTGCTTTCCCGCACTTGCCCGGTGCGGTATGACCGCCGCAATCATACTCCTGCCGTCCGCACGCGGCGC
>JALYXG010000696.1 GCA_030947205.1 Chloroflexota bacterium | reverse complement strand
GGTTACGCGCGACCTTCGGCGAAGGGTAGCAGGTCGCAGACCGAGCCATTGCTCGTCGCGAGTAGACTGGCGGTATAGTCGAGATCGAGATCAAGGTCGAGCAGAAGTTCACCGATGACCGTCTCGCCGCGTTGTATGACGCCTTCTGCCCGCCGCCGGCGCAGCGGGACGACTTCGCCTTCTACCTACCACTGGTGATGGCCGCGCGGTCCGTGCTCGACGTGGGGTGTGGGACGGGCGCCTTGTTGCACCTGGCGCGGGCGTCCGGTCATACCGGGCGGCTCTGCGGGCTTGACCCGGCTACGGGTATGCTCAACCAGGCGCGTCGTCGGTCGGACATCGAGTGGGTCCACGGCGACCTTGCAGGGGTCAGATGGGATCGGGAGTTCGACCTGGTCATCATGACCGGCCATGCCTTCCAGGAGTTCGTCGCGGACGACGAGATCCGCGTCGCACTCGCCGCGATCCGGTCGGCGCTCACCGACGGCGGTCACTTCGCGTTCGAGACGCGCAACCCGCTGGTGCGGGCGTGGGAGTGCTGGCCGGAGCGCTACAGCGGCGAGGTTGCCGATGCCACTGGCGCCGTTGTGCGGTGCGCGTACCGGGTGGAGACGCCAGTCGTGGGGGGCGTCGTTCAGAGCATCAGCACGTTCACCAGTCCCGGTTGGGACCGTCCACAGGTGAGCCACGGTGCGCTCCGGTTCCTCGAAGCGGCGTCGCTGGCTGCGTTCCTGTCCGGCGCGGACCTGAAGATCGAGGAGCAGTTCGGGGACTGGGTCGGGCAACCGCCAACCGACACCAGCCCGGAGATCATCACTATCGCCCGCAGGGGATAAACGGGCTGGCGGGTCGTCTCAGGCGTGTACGGGCGTCGGTGTCCAGACCAGATCGCGGACAAGGTGTGCGGTCGCGGTTTGGGCGCACAGCACTGGCACGCCGGAATGAGTGGCGAAATACGCTTTGGCGTCCGGCCCGAATCCCATGCAATCGAGCACGATGCCCTCCGCGCCCGCGTCCGTGAACCGGCTGATCGCCGCGTCCCATGTCGCCGGGAGCTGGTACGGCGAGACCGTTGCCAGGGTCAGATCGTAGCCGCGCCACTTGCGCCGCATCATCGCTTCCTGCCCACCGTCGGGCATGACGATGCCCAAGCTGCCGGTTGGTTGAATAGCGCGCATGAATCCGTCCAGTACGCGGTCGGGTTCGATCAATGGCACGCGCGCCCGCAACCCGTCGAAATGGCCCGTGCAAAGGACGACAACGATCGTCGCGCCACCCTCGACGACGCGATGAATCGCGCGTTGGAGCAGCGGTGTGACGCGTTGTTTGCCGATTCGCACCTCATCGCCATCGAAGAGCGTCACGAGGGGCACATCGCCGCGATCCGGGACCAACCGTGTCACATCGGCGGCGGCCAAATCATCCAACGCTCCCGCCTCGACGACCTGAACCGCTGGGCCGAGGATTCGCTCGTAGGTATCGCGCATGTCGGGTCGCGGACTTTGACCGATGGTGACGAGGCCGATCCGCACAGTGGACATTGTGCACTCCTTTCTCTTCGGCGCATCATACCCGATGCATGCATTGCTCCTCACCCGACATGGTACACTCCGGCTCAGGGAGCAGACGACAGGAGGATTGAATGGACAGCGAACGAACGTCCTCACCGAGCGTCAATGATGCGGATGTGCCAATCCGCGTCTTTAGCGGCGCGCGCCCGACCGGGCGGCAGCATATCGGCAATTACCTGGGGGCGATCCAGAACTATGTCGCATTGCAGGACGAGGCGGAATGCTTCTATTGCATCGTGGACTATCATGCGCTGACGACGCTCGAACAAACCGAGCGCATCGCACGCAACACGCGCGACATGGTTCTCGACTGGCTCGCGGCGGGGATTGACCCATCGCGAACAGTCATTTTCGCCCAGTCCGACATCCCTCAAATCACTGAACTCCACATGCTCCTCTCGACGATCGTGCCGCTCTCGTGGCTGACGCGCGTTCCGACCTTTCGGGAACAGTCCGAGGAACACCCCGATAATGTCAACTACGGGTTGCTCGGCTACCCCGTTTTGATGGCCAGCGATATCCTCTTGTACAAAGCGACGACCGTGCCGGTCGGCGAGGATCAATTGCCGCACCTCGAACTCGCGCGCGAGATTGCCCGGCGTTTCAATCACCGCTTCGGCGAGACATTTCCCGTGCCGCAGTCGCGACTGACGGAATTTCCCCGTGTGATGGGTATTGACGGCACGCACAAGATGTCGAAGTCGCTCGACAACCACATCGAACTCGCCGACACCCCGGAAGACTTACGGATGCGGGTACTCAGTATGGTCACTGACCCGCAACGCCGTTACCGGACCGATCCCGGACGGCCGGAAGTGTGCAATGTATACACGTTGCATACTTCATATTCTACGCCTGAGGAGCAGGAGCAGGTCTATCATCGCTGTACGAACGCGCTTCAGGGCTGTGTCGAATGCAAGGAATGGCTGTCGCGCAACCTCGATGCCGCGCTCGCACCTTTCCGCGTGCGACGTGAAGCGTTCGCGGCGGACGGTGACCGCGTCGAGCAGATTCTCGGCGACGGTGCGGCGCGGGCGCGATCAGTGGCGACGGAGACGTTGCGGGAAGTGCGCGAGCGCGTCGGCCTGCGGGCATCGCCGCGTTAGCCATTTTCTCGGTGGCGGCGGGTTCAGCCTGCTGCGATGCCACTCGGCAGGCTGAAGCCCGCCACTAATGTCCTGCCTGGCTCATTACTTCGGTACGGTATGAAGGCTAATTCTTCTGCTGCTTCGTACGGTGATGGACGAGTGTCGTCACGACGCGGTTCGCGGTGACATCAACGCCGTGGCGCTCGCCGAGGCGGACAATCGCACCATTGATCGCATCAATCTCGGTGCGCCGCCCCGCGAGCACGTCTTCCAACATCGAGGAACGGTCAACACGAGTCGCTTCAGCAACGGCCCGCACGAAGTCCAGCGGATCCCGCGGGGGGGCCGGGATGCCCTCTGCCCGCATCACGGCGGCGGCTTCGGCGACGAGCCGACGCACGAGGGTTGTCAACTCCGGATCGGCGAAGACTTCGCCATTCGGGAGATTCGCGAGCGCGGTGAGCGCGTTGATCCCGACATTGACGAGCAGTTTCTGCCAAACATGCTCGAAGACATGGCGCGTCGTGCGCGTTGGGATGCCCGCCTCGGAGAATGCGGACGCGATTGCTTCGAGTTCGAGGGGTCGCTGCCCATCCGGGAGGCCAATGATCGTTGGCCCGCTCGAACGATGGCGCACCGCCGTCGGCCC
>JALYXG010000670.1 GCA_030947205.1 Chloroflexota bacterium | reverse complement strand
TGCACGCGGTACTGGGGAAGAAATAGTCCGGCGTGGCGGTGGCGACGATAATCAGGTCGAGGTCGGTCGGATCGAGGTTGGCAACGGCGAGCGCCTTGCGACCCGCCTGCGCCCCGATCGTCGCGGTAGTCTCGTCCGGCGCAGCGATGCGGCGCTCGCGGATACCGGTGCGCGACATGATCCACTCGTTGTTGGTCGCCACCATCCGTTCGAGGTCGGCGTTGGTCAGCACTCGCTCAGGTAAGTAGTGGCCCCAGCCGGTGATCGCCGCATACCGCTCGCGTTGTTCCGCCATGCCCGCGCGCCCCTTCCCACTCGCATCCATCGCTGCTGCGCGTAGCATACCAAATGAGCGGGTCGCTCCGCGCTATCTGCGGCAACGGCACGACACAAAGGGACAGGTCGGTAGAAAGGATAAGGATTTTCGGGGGTATCAAATGGATGCATATCAACAAAAACGGGAGTGGCGATTGCCACTCCTGTTTTCCTTTGCCTGCATCATCGCGAAGAGCGATTATTGTTCCGTACGGCGGGTGCGCTGCTTGATCTCGATAATCTGGTTGCCGCGATACTGGCCGCATGTCGGGCAGACGTGGTGCGAGCGCATGTACGAGCGGCAGTTCGGGCAGACCACGAGATGCACCGGCGCGATGTGATCGTGGCTACGGCGTGATCCGCGCTTTGAGCGCGAAGTACGAAACTTCGGTACGGCTCCCATGCGTTTGCTCTCCTATCGTCACAACGAAAAACCCGCGTTCGACACGCGGGCCTTCGCGTCAATCGCCCGTCGTCCGGGTATGATAGCCTATCCGTTCTCATCCTGCAAGAGCGTCCCGAGGACCGCGAAGGGGTTGGCCGCTTCGTCGGGCGTCGTTTCGTCGAGCAGGACCGGCTCGGTGCCCGGCTTGACCGGCTGCATCGGCAGCGCGACGAGCAGCACCTGCCGCAGCGGCTCGCGCAGATCAATCTCGTGGTTGTCCTCGACCGGGAAGACCTCTGGTTCATTGTCGAGGTCGTCTTCGTAGTGGATTGGCCGACCCGTCGAAACATCAGTTGCCGGGCGGAACTGCTCGGCGAACTCGGACTCGACAGGCTGGGCGAAGATGTCCAGTGTGCGCACGCATTCCAGATCCACATCCGCGCGCACGATCCCCTCGGCGAGCACACCCGCCCCGACTCGCAACAGTCGGAATTCAGCATGGACGGATCGCGCGACCAGATCGCGGTCGAGATCGAGCGACGGCAGATCGAGAATGTACCGTCGCGTCCGGCCCATCGAGTCGCTTTTCAGGTAATCCACAACGTTGATGGTTGTGTCGGTGAGATGTTCCGCTGGTCCTGGCATCGTTCGCCTCCGGGCGCCGGGGTGCGGCCCGCCTGTTGATCGCTTTATCGCGCGGTAACCGCCCGATGAGCGCGTGATTAAACCGACAAAGTATAACGCCCCACACATCGTTCCGCAATGGTTTCGCCACCAAAACCGCAACAAACCGCCGCATGATTACTGCCACGAAGCCGCGATTTATCTTCGTACGTACGCGGCAGCGGACTTGACAGAGACGAACATATGTTCTATACTATGTACCGGACATACCGCACCGGTACAATCAGGGAGGCGACGCAACATGATGGACGAACAGCGGGCGTTGGCACTGTCGCGTCTTTACATCGAGGAGCGCATCGCGGCGGCCGAAAAGGCGCAAATGCTCCGCGAGATCGGCACGCGGCGCACGTATCTCGCGGGACCGATGGCTTGGACAGGTAGCGTCCTCGTGCGGGTTGGGCGTCGGTTGGAATCGTTCGGCGGCGCGGCGCACGCTGGCGCCGCGTTCGAGATCCGGCGTGCGGTTTAGATGGACGCGGTAGCAGTGAGTTTCAATGTGTTGGCGCTCTTGGGGTTGGAGCCGGCCTCTACCGGCGCCATGCGAAAGGTCGGCAGTATGAAAGCCAAAATCGCGCTTATCACGATCCTCACCGACGATGTGCCCCGGCTTGTCACGTTTTATCGCGATGTGCTCGGCTTCGTGGCCGAGAACCCAAGGGACGATATGACGGAGTTCGTCAGCGAGGATGTCCGATTCGCGGTCTGCAATCGCGCGGAGTTGGTGGAAGCGACGCATCACCCCAGCTTCAGCGAGCCGCCGCGCGGGCAGGCGTTCGAACTCGCCTTTCCCTTGCCGACACGGGACGATGTGGACCGCGCCTACGCGGAGATCACCGCGAGCGGCGCGACGCCCATCCGGCCGCCGGCGACGATGCCGTGGGGCCAGCGCACTGCCTTCTTCGCCGACCCCGACGGCAATATCCACGAACTCTTCGCGGACTGACCGCTTTTATCCCCCGTACACTCCCCCCTTCCCCTTCCCCAAGCGCACCGGTCTCCCCGCCGGTGCGCCCCTTTGTCCCTATCCCCCTACCCTTTCCCTCGTAAGGGAGGCTTACGCCGTGACGGTGAACTGCGCCGTCTTCGCCAGTTTGCCGTCAAGGAAGATCTCCGCCTTGTACTGGCCAACGGGCCACGGCGTTGCTCCGCGCGGGACGGATCCGTAGAGGAGCGGATTTGTCGTTATCAACTCCGCCTCACCGAACGCCTGACCGGTGACACGATTTTTCGTCGTGCCATCTGTTGCGTCCACGATTGTCCAAAGAATCTTGACATCCGGGTTGCCTTTGGCGGTACTCAGATGAATCACCGCATAGAAGATCGGATCAGACGACTTGAACGCGTCCGTGACATCCACGGCCTTATTGTCCTGAAAGTTGTGTGCGAACTCGATCTTGCTGACCGACGGGCTTCGTGTCACGAAATAGACCACAGCCGCGACGATCCCAACGACAAGCAGCGCGCCGACCACACCGACGATGATCCACGGAAAACGCCGCTTCTTCGCGATGGGCACTGCGTCATAACCCGACCCGGAACCGGGCTGACCGTACGGCGCATTCGAATAGGGCGGTGGCCCCGGTGTGTAGGGTTGGCCCGGCGGTGGGTACGCCTGACCGGGCGGCATTTCAGGCGGTGGCGCTCCATACGGCGGCGCATCGTATGAAGCGCCCGGTGGTGGGTACGCGGGCTGCGGTTGCGGCGAAAATCCGCCGTACGGTGCAGTACCGGGGGGCGCACCAGGCGACGCACCCGGCGGGTATCCAGGGGGCGGCGATTGCCCCTGTTGCGGCCACGCTGAACTTCCCTGATCGTTCACCTCGGCCCCCTCACACGCCGCCCTGTTCGAGGTAGCGCATCGTCGTTCGCACCATCATCTCGACGCCGATGGCGAGGCAGCGTTCGTCTATGTCGAAGCGCGGGTGGTGGTGGCCCCAGACTTTGCCGCTCGCCTCGTCGCGCGAGCCGACCCAGAAGAAGCAGGAGGGTGCGTGATACGTAAATTCCGAGAAATCCTCGCCGCCCATCGTGCGCGGGCCATTGAACACCTTCTCCGCGCCGACGACCTCCTGCGCGACAGATTCCACGAGCGACGCCATCCCGGGTTCGTTGACAGTCGGCGGCACGACGCGGCGCATTTCGACCTCCGCCGTCGCGCGCATCCCTTCGGCGATTGTTTTGACGAGCGCGGGGAGCCGCGCCGCCAACTGGTCGCCGACTTCCAGATCGAAGTAGCGCGTCGTACCATTGAACGTCGCCGTGTCCGCGATGATATTCGCCGCCGTGCCACCCGCGTGTAGCGTCGCCACGGTGAGGACGGCGGGCGCAATCGGGGCCACTTCGCGGCTGACGAGCGTTTGGAGCGCATTGACGCACGCGACCGCGACGACCAGGGCGTCCACCGTCTCATTCGGCATCGCGGCGTGCCCGCCCTTGCCCTGAATCTTCACATCGAAGACATCGCCGCCCGCCATCATCGGGCCGGGAAAGACCGTGATCGTGCCGAGTGGCACGTCCTGCATGACATGCAGCCCAATCGCCGCATCCACATGCGGGTTTTCGAGCACGCCCGCCGCGACCATCTTCCGCGCGCCGCCCCGCCCCTCTTCGGCAGGCTGGAAGCAGAAGACGACCGTGCCCGCCAGTTCGTCGCGATGCCGCATCAGGATGCGCGCGGCGGAAAGCAGGATTGCCGTATGCGCGTCGTGGCCGCAGGCGTGCATCGTCCCCGCCGTTTGGGAGCGGTACTCGACAGCATTCTCCTCCTCGATCGGCAGTGCGTCCATATCGGCGCGCAACAGGATCGTCTTGCCCGGTTTGCCGCCGCGCAGCACCGCCTTGACGCCCGTGACGGCGATGCCGGTCTCGATTTCATCGAACCCAATCGCGCGCAGCCGCTCGACGACGATGCCGCTCGTGCGCACTTCCTCCAGCCCCATCTCCGGGTGCATATGGAAATCGCGCCGCGTCGCGATCAATTCCGGCTCCCACTCCGCGATCTCGTCCCGCACCATTGTTGTCGTCGCCATCGTTGTTCGTCTCCCCGCTCATTCGCGTTCATTCAGTGGCGCGATCATACCACCGCATCGCACGCGCGATGGTAGGATCATGCATGGGCCAACAGATCGGGAAGCGCGGAAGGAGCCTATCATGACGCACGGCAGGACGGGGCGGCGGATGAAACTGGGCACGATGCCCTCGTTGAAGGAAGATTCCCTGAACGGCGGGAAGCCGAGTTACAAGCAGATCGAGGCGATGGCGATGGCGGCGGAGTCGGTGGGCTTCGACTCCTTCTGGCTCGCCGACCATGTGATGTTTCGCTCGCCGGAGGGGGAGAATGTCGGCTGTTGGGAGTGCTTCACCTTCCTCAGTGCGCTCGCCGCCGTGACGACCCAAATTGCCCTCGGGCCGCTCGTCGCCTGCACCTCATTCCGCAACCCCGCGCTCTTAGCGAAGATGGCGGACGCGCTGGACGAGATCAGCGGCGGGCGATTCATCCTCGGCCTCGGCAGCGGCTGGAACGAGCCGGAGTACACGATGTTCGGCTGGCCCTTCGATCACCGCGTCGGGCGGTTTGAGGAGGCGATGCAGATCATCGCGCCGCTGCTGCGCGACGGCAGAGCTGACTTCCACGGCGAATACTACGACGCGACCGACGCCGTGCTGCGCCCACGCGGCCCATCGCCCAAGGGGCCGCCGCTGATGATCGGCGGGACGCGCCCGCGCATGCTCCGCCTCACCGCACAGTACGCCGACATCTACAACACCGACACCGTCCTGTCGGCGGATCGCGTCGCGGAACTCTGGGCGAATGTCGAGGCGGCGTGCGCCGAGGTCGGGCGCGATCCCCACACGCTCGAACTGACCTCATTCACGGCGGTGCGCATCGCCCCGGCGGGCGAATCGGCCCGACCGGGCGAACAGGCAATCGTCGGCACAATGGAAGAAATCGCCGCCGAACTGCGCCGTTTCGCGGACGCGGGCGTCACACATTTAATTGTTCGCTTCGAGCAACTCGGCGTGGCGGGCATCGAACAATTCGCGCCCGTGATGGCATTGCTGGATTAAACCGTTGGTAGCGCGGGCTTTCCAGCCTGCGTCCCCTTCTCATCGCCACGGTCTGAAAAACCTGTGAACTATGAACG
>JALYXG010000628.1 GCA_030947205.1 Chloroflexota bacterium | reverse complement strand
TCGTGCGCGTTGGGATGCCCGCCTCGGAGAATGCGGACGCGATTGCTTCGAGTTCGAGGGGTCGCTGCCCATCCGGGAGGCCAATGATCGTTGGCCCGCTCGAACGATGGCGCACCGCCGTCGGCCCGAGCGGTGTGGCCGTCTGCGCCGTCACACCGAGCGAAATCTGCGCGCGGCGTCCGAGCGCGCGTGTGATCGCCTCGTCGTTACCAATGCCGTTTTGCAACGTTAGCACCATCGCCCGCGCCGGGATGCGCCCCGCGAATGGCTTGAGCGCAGCGGCGGTGAACGGTGTTTTGACGAACAGTAGGAAAAGATCGGCGGCGAGGGCTTCGCCCGCGTCGGTCGTTGCAGGTACGCGCACGGCGATCCGCGCGCCATCGGTTTCTTCGATGGTGAGGTCGCGCTTGCGGAGTGCCGCGACCTGTTCGGCCCGGATGTCCACAAGCGTGACCGCGTTGCCCGCGCGGTGGAGGAGGCCGCCGAACAGACTCCCCATCGCGCCTGCGCCGATCACCGTCACTTGCATGTCTGCGTCACTTCGGGATCGCTTCGTATTTGGTGTAGATTGCGCGCGTAATCGGCGCGGCATTTGCGCTGCCTTCACCGCCCGCTTCGATCATCACCACCCCGGCAACCTGCGGATTTTGCGCTGGGAAGTACGATGCGAACCACGAGTGCGGGTCCTTCGCCTGCTCCGCCGTGCCGGTTTTTCCCGCGACCTGAGGATTGAATCCCGTGAAGACACTGGCTGCGGTTCCAGTTGCGGTCGTTGTCACCTGCACGAGCGCTTGCTGGATCACGGCGAGATTCGCGGCCGATGTGGGGATTTTGCCCTTCTCGACGGGCGGATAATCCTTCGAAACAGAGCCGTCCACATTGAGGATGCGCGAAACGAGGCGCGGCTGCCAGATCGTGCCGCCATTGGCGATGCTGTTGTAGATGTTCGCCATCTGGAGCGGCGTGACGAGCAGAAAGCCCTGCCCAATCGAGAGGTTGATCGTATCGCCCGTGGACCAGCCGTCATTCTTGTTGTCGCGCTTCCATTTCGGGTCCGGCACGACGCCAGGGTTTTCGGGCACGCCCTGGATGCCCGTCGGCTGGCCAAGTCCGAACTGGCGGGCGTAGGTTGGCAGGATATTGGCATCCATGTCATCGAGCTTCTTGCCGACAGTGTAGAAGACAACATCGCATGATTGGACAAGCCCCTCTTTGTAACTGACCGTATGGCGCGTCGGGTTCCAGTCTCGATAGACATTGCTACCGAGATCGAACGATCCGCCGCACGGCAGGGTTTGATCGGCGGTGAAGCCGCCCTTCTCGAACCCCGCAGTCATCGTCACAACCTTGAAGATCGAACCGGACGGGTAGGTGGCTTGGGTCGCGCGGAAGAGTTGCGGTCGCTGCTGCTCGTCCTTGAGGTAGGCGAATTCGTCCTTGGTCGGGCCGAGGATGAAAACATTCGGGTCGAAGGTCGGGTGGCTGGCGATTGCCAACACATTACCCGTCCCTGGTTCGAGTAGCACGACGCTGCCCACTTTATCGCCCAGCGAGTCCTCGGCCGCTTTCTGGATGTCTATATCAATCGTCGTCGCAACATCGAGCGATTCCGCCTTCGCGCGCGAGGCGATGGTCGAGCGGATCGTGCCGGTGTTGGGGTCACGGACGGCGAGTTTGCCACCGCGCTTGCCCGCCAGCAGTTCCTCGGCCCAACTCTCGACGCCGGACTGGCCGATCATGTCACCGGAGCTGTACCCCTTCGGCGCGAGCGTCTTCAACTGATCGGGTGAAATCTCGCCGAGATACCCGATCGCATGTGCGGCTAACGTCCCGTAGGGGTACGTGCGCGCCTCCTGCGAATGCACCTCGACGCCGGGGATAGCATTCAACTGTGCCACAGTATCATCGGGGGTGCCGTTCGGAATGTTCTTTACCGGCATGAACCAGGTCGGCGCACCGTTTTGGTACGCCTTCTTGATTGAGGCTTGATCAATCTTCAGGATCGCGCTCAGCCGACTGAGTAAATCCGCCTCGTTGGCGATTTTCCCTGGTATGACACCGACTTGCTTAATCAACCCCTCGACTGCGAGGGGTCTGCCTTTGCGATCAAGGATGCGACCGCGGATTGGATCGTCGGGATAGAAATGCACCTGCCCGTTACCGTCCAGTTCGCGGAAGATCAGCGATGGCGTCCACTCGACGCGCCAGTAGGGGCCATCTTGCGTCAGCGGGATAACGTTTTCTTGCGCGAAGTTGCCGACCAAGGAGGACGTGTACGAAACCTTGATCCGATACTGGGATGTCCCCGGCTCCTGGCCGACGAGTCCGATCTGTACGGCGGAAATCCCGGACTCCGCAAGGATATTCTCATACCGTTGCTGAAAGGCATCCTGCGGGATCGCGGCCTGCGCACGCGACGAGATAATGCGGTACATCGTCTGATAATCAGAAGCATTCCATGCTTGTACGTAGGTATCGGCGGCAGATTTCGGGTCGCTGAGCGCATTTGGGCCGACCGCAACCGTCCCGTTCGCGGCGACAGGGGCAACGGGCGCGATAGGCGAGACTGGCGCTGCGCCCGTTGCCGCAGGCGTGCTGCGATTGACGCTCGTACCGCTTGTTGCGACGCCGGCAGACGCCACCGTCGCCTTAATCTCTTGTACCGACGATCCTGAATTTCGGCCATGGATCGTCCATGCGAGCCAGCCACCACTGCCGAGGATTGCGATGACGAGAAAGACGATCAGAAATTTGGGCCACAATGGCGGGCGCGTCCGGGAGGAGTAGGGGGAGTAATACCGCACGTCAATCTCCTCGCCACAAAAGGCATACACGGGTACTCGCACGGATGCCGCACATGCCGCAGAATTATTGTAAAGTGTACAAACGGTAGCCCATGCGGTCAAGGGCAATCCGCTGCCGGTTTTTCTGTGGTGTTGCGCCGCGATATTTGTGATATTGTTATCCTTGGGTGGAGTTCCGGAGGCGGGATGACAGCGCGGCGCCAGGATACGACGATTTCACACGCACATCACGAAAACCCCGCGCGGCCTGCGTGCCTACTGATCGCCTCAACGAGTCCGTTGAGCGGCAAGAGCGCGTTCGCCGTCGGGATCGGTCGTGCGCTGCAAAATCAGGGGTATGCAGTCGGGTACTGCCAGCCATTCCTGCTCGCGCACGATTACGATCAGCTCGCGCCCGATCACGTCGCGTTCATCCGTGATGCACTGCGGCTTCGTGGCGAGAAAGACGAGCACGTCGCGCCAGTGCATCTTTCGGCGGCGGATCTCGCCGAGGCGTTACGGGATGCGCGCGTTGCGGCCACCGATTTTCAGGAAAAGGTCGTCGTCGCGTTCGGGATGCTCGCCTGCGACAAGGACGTAATGCTGATCGAGGGGCCGGACACGCGTGACGAGGGAAGCGTGTTGAGCCTGACGACTGCGGATCAGGCACGATTGCTCGATGCGCGTGTCCTCATCGTGGCGCGCGGGCACGAGTCGGCACTCCTCGATCGCGTCGTCGCATTCCATCGCGAATTGGGCGACCGCCTTCTTGGCGTCGTGCTGAATGTGATTCCGCGTGGCAGCATGTCGTACACGACGACCACCCTCGTCCCCGCCTTGGAGCGACTCGGAATTGCGGTGCTCGGCGTTCTGCCGGAGGACCGCACGTTGCGTTCGGTGAGTGCCGGCCAGGTTGCCAGTTACCTTGATGGACGCATTCTCTGCGCGGAGGAGCAGGCAGGGGCGCTCATCGAGCATGTCGTGGTCGGTGCGATGTCTGTCGAGGCGGCGATTGATCATCTGAAGCGACGGGAGCGAACCGCACTCGTCACCGGTGGTGATCGCACCGATCTCCTCACCGCCGCGCTCGCATCGCCCGAGGTCGTCGAAACGACGGCGGCGTTCATCCTGACCGGCGATCTGTATCCGTCGCCGCGCATCCTTGCGACGGCGACGGAAAAAGGCATCCCCGTTGTCCTCGTCCGTCACGATACGCGTACCGCGACGGACCTTCTGGACAAAGTCTTTGGCCGGGTACGGTTCGCCCAGTCACGCAAGATTGACCGCTTCAGCGCATTGTTGGCGGAGCGATTCGACTTCGCACAGTTAGCGCGCGCGCTCGGTCTCGATTAACGCCGGGTCGTCCCGTCGCTAGCCAATCCAGCCGCGCCGCCGAAGGTCTTCACTGCCGAGCAAGCCGAGCGCCACTTCTTTACTGTCCGCGTGGTACTCGAAGCGGTTGCGCTCGAAATACTGCACGCTGTAGGTCGCGCCATCCGTTGCACTCTTTTCGTCGAACGGCTCCGAAAGTGGGAAACCGTAGATCGGCAACCCGCCGTGCGCATCCCAGTACGACTTGAACACGCCGCTCACGGTGTGACCGACCTCGGGGAAGAAGCGTTTGTCCGGCGTATCGTCGGCGTGCGCGACTTTCCCGAAAGGCCGCTCCGCAGTTCTGGTTTGCGCGACGATCACGCCGAGGCGACCGAGTTCGACCGCATACGGCGTCCCGGCTTTGTCCGGGTGGGCCTCGAAACGCGCGCGTTCGAAGTACTGGACTTTATACGTTTTCTTGTCGTCCGGGTTGACGTCATTGAACGGTTCGGTGATCGGATAGCCGAACTGCGCCAAGCCACCGTTGGCCTGCCAATATGCGAGAAAGTCCGCCCCGACATTGTGCTTCGTCTCACTGAAAAATTTGGTGGTCGCATCGGACGACGCGGCGACCGGATCGGACGGGTTCGGCTGGACGTTGATCTGAACGGCGTCGTCGGTGTCAAGCGGGCCACCGCCATCCTGGATGAGCGAGACGACGAAGCGGGTGCGCTGCACTGTCGTCGCGCGCACCGCGACAGTGAGCGTCGTGGATTCGCCTGGTTGGAGCGTACGCCCAAGTCCCCACCGATACGGGGGATCGCTGCTCGCGAGCAATTCGGGGCCGATTGCCACGCGGACGCCCCCCTTCGTGCCCGCGAAGCCGCGCTTTGCGTACGTGTCACCCTCGCTGTAAATGAAATCGGGCGGTGGCTCCTGCGCAGTCAGTGGCGCGCTCCCGGAGTTTTTGATCGTGATGCGCACGCTGAGGAGTTCGCGACTGAAGAGCGTCGTCGCGCCCCACGCGACCGCGCTGAGTGTGCCGTCTATCTGGCTGCCTTGCGTCGTCGGTACTTTAACGACATCTGGCGGGTTCGCTGCGATGGGATCGGTCGCCGGATCGCCCGCCCAGAGCGGCAGACTCTTTAACTCGCGCCGGATATTGTTCAGTTGCGGGTAAAAGCCGTCACCGGGGCAACTTGTGTTGATGACGCCTCGGTGGCCGCTAATGTTCATCACATTGTCGCGGTCAATGAAAAAGCCCTTGCCGACTGGGTCAAGGTCGGACGCCTTTGCGCGCGTAAGGGCAATCAAGGACGATTTTGCGGCGTCGGTAATCGTATGATCCGAGTAGGTGCCGAGGATCGCGATGCCGATGCTGCCCCAATTATATTGCAACGCGTGCCCACCGACGACGCGGTCGCCGCCGAATCGCCCCTCATAGATCGTACCCTGCTGGTCAATGAGGAAATTGTAGCCGATGTCGCCCCAACCGCGCGAAACGGCGTGGTATTGGTAGATCGCGCGCAGTGTCGCGCGCGGATCGGTCTCGGGATCACGCGTCACGGTGTGATGGACGATCACCTTTTTGATTGCCCGGTACTCCGGCGGCCAAATCTCTTTGTTCTCTTTGTCGAAACGCACCTTTTCGTCCGCCGCCCACCCGGCCCGCGGCACGATGGTGATGCCATTCACCGATTGTGCGTGATACACTCCTTCATTCGTCGCCGAAAGTGTGTTCACGGCGGTGAGCCGAAACATGCGCAAAGACGGTTCGGCCGCACCGATGCCGCCCTGTGCGGTCGCCGCAAACTGCACGAAGCGCGCGGGCGCACCGACGATCAGGTCGCCAAATGTCGTCGTTTCTCCCAGGTCACGCGCATGTGTATCGGCATGCAGGTGCTGCCACTCGTCCCATGAAACGCCATCCACGCTCGTGCGAATCGCCAGATCGAGCGTGCCAGCGGCATCCCACTGGCTTTCCAACGCATTGAATGGCATGTCCGCCTGGAGGACAGGAGAACGATACGCCGACGCGCCGAGCGGAATATCGCGCTGCTCCCAGGTCCACCGCGAGGCGAGGGGCGCAGCGTCCGCCACGCGTGGCAGACCATAGACAAGCGAACCCGTGGCAACAATGAACATTCGGCTGCCGACACGCAAAACCGCTCGACGTGTCACTTGCCGTTCGAAGCCCATACCACCCCCGACCTCAACATGGCGCAATCGCCCCCGGTAGGTCTGCTGTACGTACGCAACGTACACGAATCATCGCGTTACGTCAAGTTGATGCTTGATCGTCGCCGACGGAACGGCTACGATGCCAGCCGATGAAAGCGAGGTGGCGATGGCAGACCAGTTGATTGTTCGTCGTCGGGACGAGTGGGCGCGGCTCGAAGCGCTGCTCGTGGCGCGCGGCGGATCGGATTCGGCGGGGCAGATCGAAGAACTCGGCTGGCGGTATCGCGAAGCGAGCGCCGACCTCGCCCTGGCGCGTCGGGCATTTCCGACAGATCCGGCCACACGTTATCTGAACGATCTCGTTGAGCGCGCACACCGAAAACTCTACCGGGGGCGACGCCACGGCCTGCGAGCAATTGGGATATTCTACCGCGATACTTTCCCGCGCCTCTTTCGCGAGACATTCCGCTACACGCTTGCGGCGTTTCTCACTGTGCTTGCGGGGTTCGTGCTCGCATATCTCGCGACGTTCGTGCGGCCGTCGTTGGCGGAGTCGTTCGTGCCAGGCGGCAGCGGCGTCATTGAGACGATCAAGGAAGGGCGGACGTGGTTCGACACACCGCCGGCCGAGCGGCCATTTGTGTCGTCGTTTATTATGACGAACAACATCCGTGTCTCGCTGCTTTGTTTCGCGGGTGGGGTGCTGCTCGGCATCCCGACAATCCTGGTGCTGTTGCAGAATGGGCTGCAACTCGGCTCGATTGCTGGGCTGACTCAGGTGTACGGCATCCACGGCGCGCTCTGGTCATTTGTCGCGGCGCATGGTTTCCTGGAACTCTCGGTCATCTTCATCAGTGGCGGCGCGGGCCTGCGCGTCGCGCGCGGGATTATCCGGCCGGGGCTGCTATCGCGGCGCGAGTCTGTCGCCCTTGCGGGGCGGAGCGCGACGCTGATTGCGTGCGGCTGCGTGCCGTTGCTGATCGTCGCTGGAACGCTCGAGGGTTTCGTCTCGCCATCCGGCCTGCCCGGCGGGGTGAAACTGGCAATCGGTCTGACGACAGCCGTGGCGCTCTATTCCTACCTGATCTTCGCCGGGCGGGATGCATTGAAGACATGATGTGCGGCACTGCCGCGAAAGGGGACACCGATGAATGAGCGCACCATCGAAGAGCGTATCGCGGACTTGGGCCATGCTTTGCCGCCCGTTTCGCCCCCGGTTGGTTCGTATGTCAAGGGCGTCGTTATCGGCAACCTGCTCTTTTTATCGGGAAATGGGCCGGATCAACCGGGCTACGTCTCGCCGAAGGGCAAGGTCGGCGCGGAGGTGACGATTGAGCAGGCGGAGGAAGCAGCGCGCTATGTGGGCTTGAATCTGCTCGCTGCCGCGAAGGATACGCTCGGCTCACTGGAGCGTATTCGGCGTGTCGTCAAGCTGCTCGGCATGGTCAACAGCGCGCCCGATTTCGGGCAGCAACCGCGCGTCGTGAATGGCTGCTCCGATCTGTTTCTCGCCATTTTCGGCGATTCCGGGCGTCATGCCCGTTCGGCGGTTGGGATGAGCGCGCTCCCGAACGGCATTCCGGTCGAGATTGAAGCGATTTTCGAGGTCGAATAGCCTATGCTACCGGGCAAATGGGGCTAAAGTTTAATGGTGAATCCCTGGGTTTGCAAGGCGTCCTTCGGGAGCGTGCCTTTGTCCGCGCCGTTGACGCTGTAGGTCACATTGTCCGGCTTGCCGCAATAGATCGTGACGGTCTGCTTCGCCTCGATTTCGCGCGTCTCGCCAGCATTGATGTATCCGGCGGTCTTCGCCGTCTTGTCACCGTCGGCGTAGATTTCCACCCATGATTTGACGCTCGAGGTAATCGTCACTTTGAGACTCGTTGCCGGGGTCGCGGCCGTCGTTGCGGTCGCGGATTCGGTCGTTGGTGTACCCTTGCCAGCTGTCGCGACCGTTGTTCCGGTTGTGGTTCCTGCCGTCGTTGGGATGCGGATCGTACTCGTGCCGGAGCCGACCGTTGGGGTGATCGCTACCGTACCGATCAAGATTGAGCCGACAAGGGCCGTCGGCGTCGCGGCGACCGTCGGGACATCAATGATCGGCTTCTTCGGTGGCGTTTTCACGAGCAGGCTATAGCCCCACGCCGCGACAAAACTCAGGACCAGCGTGACAAAGATAATCACCACAAAGTTCGGGGAGAATGGCCCGGACGTATTGACTGCCCGCCCGATAGGCTGCGGGCGATAGACGGCCTCCGGTTCGCCGCGCGCCTCATTGAAGAGGCGAACCATTTCCTGTGGATTGAGTTGCAGCCAATTGGCGTAGTTGTAGACAAAGCCACGCGCGTAAATGCCACTCGGCAGGAGGTGGAAATCGCCGGACTCGAGCGCAGACAAGTGCCGCGCGAGGATGCGTGTCTGCCGTTCCGCATCCTGCAGGCTCCGGCCTAGGCCGAGGCGTGCATCGCGAAGAATTGCACCGAACGTCGTCGGCTGAATCGGTCCCCCGTGCTGCCACGGGCTATCCATCACTGACGTTAAACCCTTCCCGATGCCGCACAACATCATGCGCGGCCTTTTTCGCCCCTCCCCAGCGCATCATGCACGATGATGCGCCCGCAGTATACGCATGATCTGCGGATTTGTCACTTTCCTTTTCTGGCGTTACCCGGCGCCGGGACGACGCATCGTGGAGTGCCGTTTTTCTTCTTCTTGCAGTTCTTCGAGCAAGGCATCGGCCATCGGCGTCGCCGCCATCGGGGGTGTCATCGCCCCTTTGGCGAGCCACCACTGATCGTTGGCGGCCCACCATGTGCCGATACAGGAAAGACAGGCAAGGTCGTTCGGGCCAACCAGTTGCGGCGTCGGGAAGGCGAAGCGATTGCGACACCAGCCGCGATCCCCGCTTTCGGCCACCTGGAAATCGCGGCAATTCGCACATCGCTTGCCGCGATGGCGCTGACGCTCGGCGGCGTACCACTCCGCCTCCAATGGATGTCCCTGCGCGCCTGGTTGCGGTTGCGCATCCACGAAATACCCTGGTGACGCACCCGACGGGCGGGGCGGCGTGGGTTGCCGATAGTCCACGTAGTCGGAGTCGGGCGGGGCTTGGGATCCGGGCGGCGGAGGCCGATACGCGGATTGGTCCGGTTGACCGATGACCATTTCCATGTCCATGCCCGGAGGCATCGCGATGTCCGTTGTTACCGCAGTAGGCGATTGCGCCGTTCGTGGCTCACTGAGAGGAGGCGGCGTGTTCGCCAAGCGCGGACGACCAACACCTTCGTCTCCGG
>JALYXG010000659.1 GCA_030947205.1 Chloroflexota bacterium | reverse complement strand
CCTGCCCGTACTCGAACAGCGCCTGCCCGATCCCCGCGACATTGCCGTGCCCGAAGATGCCGAAGATCGCCGGGATCAGCCGCCGCGTCTCCCCATCCCGCTCGCTGTGCTGCACTTGCAGGTACTTCACGAGCGCCTGTGCCATCGTCAGCCGGATCGTCTCTGTTCCGAGCATCGCGGTCTTCTCCCTTCCAGATTCACTGTCATGTATTAGTAGTCTTGACGCCTTAGGCGCTTCCAATGCCTCCCATTGAATCTCCATCGCGTTGCACCGACGAAACGCGGGCCGGGGCCTTCCATCGGTTCAGTGATTGCTGCTTCGTCATAAAGAACGACGTGTGCCCAATCGGCGTCGAGGTCTTTCAGCAGTTCGATAAATTCGCCGCGTATCGCGTCCATGACATTGCTGACAGCGAATCCCTCCTTGCTCCCATCCGGTAAAAGCACACAGGAGTATCCGCCGCCCGGATTCGCCGAAATGATGAGCAAGCGGCGGTAGTCTTCCGGCATAGTGTCGCGAAATCGCTTGAGTGGCTCGTCGTGATGTATCACAGCAATGACGGCTTCGTGCCTCGGCTCGCCCATCGCTCTCCTTTATCTCTCAACAAGTCCACGCGGGTAGTATGCAGCAACAGTCGCTTCCGCGTTCACGCAGAAGCGTTGTCAGATATGGGTCGGGGGAAGGAACGGGTAACGCCGCGCATCGGGACGAAGAGACTGAGCGGGTGTGCGGGAAACGGTACAAAGCCATTCCCGGTGTACCACGCTGCCGCTCGTGTATCGAGTGCATGGACCACGACCGCGAGGGATGCCGAATGTTCCGTCATCCGATGCGCTCGGTGAACGGCATCGAACAACAATAACCCACCGTATCCTTTGCCCTGTTGCCGCGCGTCAACCGCGAGTTGACCAATAAGATGCGCGGGCAGCATGATGCGATCCGGTAAAGTTCTGCCAAATTCAGACGGGAGATCAGCGGCGAAAACCGTGAAATTGCTCAGCGTGTAGAAGCCGAGCATTGCGCCGGTGGTCGTGTCCACCATTATATGGACGGCAGCGATTCCCCGGCGCGATGCCTGCCCTGCTTGCTTGTGGAACCAATCATCAATTTGCGGCGCTCCGCTGGAGAAAGCGGCGCGGTCGTGGCTATTCGCGAGCGGTTCGATACGAAAGGCATCCGTCACGTCGGGTCATCCCCGAACAATTCGCGATGCCGCTCTGCCGCACGCAGGAGTGCGGGAGACGGTTCCCACGTCTCTTGCGCGAGATAGTTAATGAACCACTCACTTTCTTCGGGGGTCAAGACGAGCATCTCCTGATCGCGGATCGTCTGATCGGCACGCTCCGCCGTCGCCATTGTCACAAAGGATGCGAGGGGCACGCCAAGTAAGTCCGCTGCGTGCTGCCATCGCTGTTTGACTGCCGGATCGACGCGCAGGTCAACACGATCGGTGCGTTTTGTGCGCTGCGCGCTTTGATTCGTCTGTGGTTTCTCTGTCGTCGTGCTCATCATTCGCCCCTTTCAGTCTCCTTAATACCAGTAATAGTGTACGGTGAAAACCCGTACATATCAAGTGGGTACGATCTCCAATATCCGCCCGTAGCCCGCCGTTTGATCGGTCGGGGTGGCGGCGGCGCTGGATTCGAGGACGATCAGCGCGCCATCGGGAGCGATGGCGACATCGGTGGGGCGGCGGAGGCCGGTGAGGAAGGTGTGGACGCTCACCTGAAAGGTACCCGGCGCGGCTTCGTTCAGTGTCAGGCGCAAAACGGAAAAGCCGCGCACCTCGCCCGAACGCTCGACATTGCCGTACATGGCGAGGAAGCCGTCGCCCCGGTAGGTGGCGGGGAAGAGGTGCACGCCCGCCGTCGTGTTGTAGAAGGCGAGGCCGCCGGGTGCGGAATGCGGCGTGAAGGTGTAGGACGGGTTCTGACTATCCAGGCCGTCGCCATTGAGTGAATCGGGGCCGATATTCGGGATCGGTGGGACGAAATTGACGCCCGACAGGTCCGGCGGCGCGTCCGGTTCCGGGTTCTTGACGTTGTTGCCGAAGCGGTACGGGAAGCCGTAATGCTTACCCTGCTGGACGTAATTCAGTTCCTCGGGCAGGTCGTCCTGCGGGCCGTGATCGGCGTCGAAGAGTTTGCCGTCGGCGCGGAAGGCCATGCCGAACGGGTTGCGGATGCCGTCGGCGAA
>JALYXG010000623.1 GCA_030947205.1 Chloroflexota bacterium | reverse complement strand
TTCCACCTCCCCGGCAGCACATGGCAGCGGGTCGCGGTCCGTCGCGTCGGATCGAACCGGCACGACGCGGTCGTGATCAGCACCGGCGTTGTCGTGCCCGCCACCGCGCCGATCGTCTCGGGCCGCGCCGCGCCGATCCCGAGGAGGCCGCACTGCGCATCCCCGCCGCCGGCGACGATCGGGATACCGGAGCGCAACCCCATCGCCTCGGCGGCGGCGGCACCCAGCCCGCCGACCACCGCACCCGACGCGACCACGGGCGGGAACAGCGACCCGTCGAAGCCCAGTGAGGCGACGAGCGGCTGCGACCAGCAGCGTGTCGCGACATCGAACAGCAGGCTCGTGCAGGCGGTAGAGGGCTCCGTGACCTGCGCACCGCTAAGCCGGTACAGCAGCCAATCGCTGATCATCAGGAACGAGGCCGCCGCATCGAGCACGGCGGGGCGATGCTCCCCGAGCCATTGCATGACGGCCGGGGGATGCAGCGCGCCGGGCATCGACCCGGTGATCGCGTGGATCTCCGGGCCGCGCGTCTCCGCCAGACGCGCCGCGTAAGGAAGCCCGCGACGGTCGAGCGGTGCGGTGGCATGGATTTCCCGCCCCTGCGCGTCGAGCAGGACGAACCCCTCCCGCATGGAGGTCGCACTGATCGCCCGGACCGCCGTGGGTGGAATGCCCGCGCGGGCGATCGCTTCCCGCGTGGCGGCGCAGAGGAGTGCCCAGAATCGGTCCGGGGCGAACGCGCACCCGCCCGGTATATCCGCCGGGTGGATGTAGTCCCACTCGCGATACGCGGTACCTGCGACGTCACCGCCCGCGTCGAGCAGCAGACATCGGCCACCGCCGATGCCCGCATCGAGCGCCGCGACATACCCATCCCTCGTCATCGCACCGCCGCCCCGAAGACGCGCGCTCCCCGCGCTCGAAACGTCGCCCGGTCGAAGACGGCGGGGTTGGCGACATGTCCCGTCGGGATTTCTCCGTGCAAGTAGGCGACCACGTCATCCGCGACCATGTCCGAGTGATGCGTCGGTATCTCCCGGGTCGAGCCCGCGAGGTGCGGGGTGAGGATGACGTTCGGGAGATCGAGGAGAGGATAGTCCGGCGGCAACGGCTCGCGGTGGAAGACATCGAGCGCCGCCCCCGCGATCCGGCCCTCCCGCAGTGTTTCGATCAGCGCGTCCTCATCGATGAGGGCGGCACGCGCCGTGTTGACAAGGTAGGCGGTCGGCTTCATCCGAGCCAGCTCCGCCCGCCCGACCACACCCGTGGATTGCGGTGTGACGCGCGCGTGGGGCGAGACAAAATCGGCCTGCGCCATGAGGTCCGGGAGATCGACAAGCTCCACCCCCGCTTCCCGCGCGCGCGCGGGATCGATAAAAGGGTCGGCGACGACGACGCGCATTCCGAACGCCTGCCCAAGTTTCGCCACATGACGCCCGATGTTCCCGAAGCCGATCAAACCGAGCGTTTTGCGGTACAACTCGACCCCGGTGAGGCGGGCGCGGATACGTGCCGACTCCGATCCGGGCGGCAACCGCCAGATGACGTCCCGTTCGTGATCGTAGGGCTCGGGGTGCGTGATGACGCGTTCGGTGACGAGCTGGTACCCATCCGTCACATGCCGGGCGATGGCGAGCATCAGGGCGAAGGTGTACTCCGCGACGGCGTGGTCCGTGCGGCCGACGGTGTACAGGACGGGGATGCCCCGCTCCGTCGCCGCCGCGATGCTGATGTTCGCCTCCGGGCCACCTCGGATCGAGGAGATCAGTGCGAGGTCGGGACAGGCGTCCATCACCGCCTCGGTGACCTGTTCGTAGCCGACGATCAAGATCGGGATTCCCGCCAGTTCGCGGATTAACTCGTCGGGCTCGATCGACCGCTGATGAACGAGCGCACCCCCCGGGGTGAGCTCCAGCACCTCGTGTAAGCGCGTGAGTGCTGCCTCTTCCAAATAGGCGGTGATCAATGCCTGCATTGCATCCTCACTTTCCCAATTACCCCTTCACTCCGCCCATCGTGAGGCCACGAACGAGGAAACGCTGCCCGAACAGCGTGAAGAGATAGGCGGGGACGAGGCCGATGACGACCGCACCCGCCGCCACCCCGAAGTCTTCCTGCGTCGGGGAGACCAAGGTGGCGGTAAAGAACGCCATGATCGTGCGGGTCTCCGATCGCGTGAGGACGATCGCGATCAGCAAATCGTTCCAGGTGAAGACGAAGACGAGGAGCGCGACGACGAAAATGCCCCCGGAGAGGATCGGCAACACGATCTTGAGGATACTCTTGACCTCCGAGCAGCCATCGATCATCGCCGCGTCCTGAATCTCCTGCGGGAAGTCCTGGAAGAAGCCCAGCAGGATCCAGATGGCGAACGGCGTCAGGAAGAGCGCGTACGCGATGATGATGCCGTGGTATGTGTTGATGAGGTGCAGCGAGCGAGCGATCAGGAAGAGGGGAATGACGATCGCCACGGCGGGCAGCATGCGCTGGCTGATGATCCAGAATGACAACGCCTCGCCGCCGATCTTGTACCGCCCGATCGCGTAGGCGACGGGGATAGAAAGGAGGAGCACAACCGCCGTGTTGATCACCGAGATGATGATGCTGTTCTTGACCGCCGTGCCCACCTCGTATTCCGTGAACATCAGTCGATAATGGTCGAACGTCGGGTGCGTGGGGATCCAGCGGGGCGGGTAACTGAAGTACTCGACCGGGTTCTTAAACGACGTCGAGACGATCCAGAGCGTCGGGAAGAGATAGAAGAGCACGATGAGGATGATCGCGGCATAGAACACGATTTTTCGGACGTATTTGAAGGTTCGTGCGGCCGTCATGCCCCCCCCTCCTTGCTGGTGACGCTGAGGAAGACCTTCGCGAAGGCGATCGTCACGATGCACAAGAGCCAGGCCATCGCGGCGGCGTACCCGACGCGGAAGTTCTGCAACCCCTGCGTGTAGACGTAGTAGCTGATCGTCTGCGTCTGCGTCCCCGGACCGCCCTTCGTCATGATGAAGATGAAGTCGAAGATGCGGCTGAGATCGATGGCGCGCAGCAGGAGTCCGAGCACGATCACCGGTTTAAGGAGCGGCAAGGTGATCCCCGTGAAGACTTGCCACGCGCTCGCGCCGTCGACCCGCGCGGCCTCGAAGAGGTCATCCGGGATGCCCTGGAGCCCCGCGAGGAGGAGGAGCATGAAGAAGGGTGAGGCGTGCCACATGTCCACAAAGACCATGGACGGGCGGGCCAGGTTGATCGACCCGAGCCAGTCGATCTCTTGTTGATGGCCGGTGAGACGTGAGAGGATGTCGTTGATCGGCCCGTATTTCGGCGCATAAAGCAACCGGAATGACATCCCGGCGGCCGTCGCCGAGATCATCACGGGGGTGGAAATCAAGCTGACCGCGAGCGCGCGTCCCCGGAAGGGCCGGTTCAGGAAGAGTGCCAGCGCCAGGCCGAGCGAGAATTCCAGCACGAGGGCGGGGACGGCGATCCACATCGTCTGGCCGAGCGAGCGCCAGAAGAGCGGGTCGTGCAGGGCCTCCGTGTAGTTCGCCAGTCCCGCCCACGTCCAATTGGGGTTGAACTGCAGGTCGTAGCGTGTGAAGCTGACGACGAGGGCGTAGACGAGCAGGAAGAACGTGCCGACGAAGAGGAAGAGCCCCGTCGGCAGGACGAAGAGGTATGGACGCCAACGGCGGATGCCCGTCCCTCTCCTCGTTGCGGCGACCTGCGCGGGAGTATAGGTGGCCCGTTGCGTCCGCTGCGCCATGGCGATGGGGTCCTTTCGCTACGTAATCGGCTTATATTCCAGGCCCTGCGCCTTCATCGCCGTGTACGCCTGCTTCCACGCGTCGGTCTGCTTCTGCTTGCCGACGCGATCGCTGATCTTGTTCCACGCGTCGGCGGCCGTATTCAGCGCGTCTGCCGTCGGCTTCACTTTGGTAATCGCCTGGGTGAGCGCATCGTTGAGCGGCGTGTAGTACGCGGACGCCCCCGGTATCTGAAGGTCCGGGAAGCCAACCTGGAGCGATTGCTTGATCGTATCGACGTACGGCTTGCTATACAAGGAAATGAACTGGTCGTTGACGAGGACGGAGGAGCGATAGGCGTCGATCCCCGTATTCGGATCGAGGCAGAAGTGCAGATGGACCTCGGGCTGGCTGAAGAACCAGACGACGTACGACGCGGCGTCTTTCTGTTTGCCGTACTTGGGGATGCCCAGCGACCAGCCGGTCGCCAGCGCGGGATGGGCCAGCGTTTGCCCATTGACGACCGCCCCGGGGGTGACGGCGAAGCCGATTTTGCCGATGACGGCGGACTTTTTCGGATCGGTGACCACGCGACCCGTTGAACTCCAGTTCACTGAGAGCGCGACATCCCCCTTCGCCAGTGCGTTCTCCGTCTCCTGGTAGCCGAAGCTGTTGGATCCCGGGGGCATATATGCTGCCACTTTCACCAGGTTATCGGTGGCCAGCAAGGCATTTTTGCTGTTGATGAGGGGGTTGAGGGCGTCATCGAAGTACACGCCACCGTAGGCGCCGAGGCGGTTCTGCCACCACCAGTTCGGGCCGCCCAGCCCCTCGGCGGTGCCGTAGCCTTTCTGATTATCCTTGCGCCACGATGTATCGGTGAAGAACTGGGCGAGCGCAGCGTAATCATCCCACGTCGCGGGCGGCGCGAGATCCTTCCCCGTCTTGTCCTTGTACTGTTTGGCGAGATCCGTGCTCTCGAATGCCTCCCGATTGTAGTACATCATGTGCATGTCGCCGTCGAACGAGACCGCGAGCATCGTGCCGCCCCAGGTCGTGTACACGTTCCGGAACACGGGGAGGATGTCATCGAGCTTGAGGTCGAAGCCGTTCTTGTCCATGAGCGGCTTGATCGGCTCGAGATGGGACGCGTAGTCGGGAAGCTGGAACGGCAGGAACATCGTGATGTCGTAACTCGTGGATTGGGTCGTGTACTCCGTGATATTCCGCTGGAAGAGGTCAGTGCCGGGCACCACGTCGATGTTGAGTTTGAGGTTGCCCTCCTTCTCGATTTGATCCCGGAATTGACGGAGCGCATACGCGTAGTACTCGGTGGAGGCGGCGATCTTGATGGTGGCGCCGTTGAAGTTCTTTTTGACGGCGGGAGCCGCCACAGTCGCGGGGACGAACGTCGAGGTGGGCTGCGCGGCGGCCAGCGTTGAGGCCGCACCGACGACCGTGGCGGTGGGGGATCCTCCGGCAGCGGGCGAGGCGGCGGCACTCGCCGGCGTCGCGCCCGTTGCATTCGCCGCTGGGGTATTGGTCGCCGTACTGCCGCCACATGCCTGGAGTACTGCTGCCGCAGCTGCGGTGCCTGCCGCAGCAACGGTAGCGCGAACGAAGGAACGGCGTGTCATGCGTACACCTACATTACGGTCCACGGATCTCCTCCTTATGCTCGAACGACCCAATCGATGATCAGGGAACGGCGTGCCCCGAATGCTCCTCTCTCTCCTGTTCCTTTGCCTCTCCCAGCGCGGCATGGTTGAGGATTGCCACTGCGGTAGGAGCATCCGTTACCAGCGTATTGACGTATCGACCTCGGAGCGCTCCGACAATTGCCGGAACCTTCGGAAGGCCAAATGCGGCCCCGATCCGGACCGGGATCGTGCGCATCTCGGTGAGTTCGAGACCGATCAGGCGCGCGTCGAGCGCGGAGGGGCAGGGAGTACCTCCAGCGTCGAAGAAGCGGGTAGCAATTTCACCGATGGCGCCCGTGCGCTTCAGTTCGGTCAGGACATCGGCTGTGAGGTGGGCGAGCGTTGGGGAGAGCGGATCGATGCTTCCCATCCCGACGAGTAGCACATGCGCCTGGCGCGCCAGGGCGAGGGTGCGCTGGATGCGTGGGTCGGAAAGGATGGCGGTCACCACTTCCGGCGTCCCCATCTCGCGCGGCACCGGCAGCATGCGGTACTGCGCATGGATCGTTTCCGCGAGGCGTGTCGCCAGATGCTCCGTGTCATACGCGTCGGATGAACCACCATCGCTCACAATGCCTTGGAGTTCGACGATCGCCACGTCGATGTCGTGCATCGGCGCCATCGCATCCACGACCGCGGCGAGCGTTGTGCCGGAGGAGATCGCTAGCACCGTGCCGGGCTTCAGCACGTTCGCGAGAAGCCGTGCTG
Source organism: Chloroflexota bacterium (assembly GCA_030947205.1). Classification (GTDB taxonomy): domain Bacteria; phylum Chloroflexota; class Chloroflexia; order Thermomicrobiales; family JALYUS01; genus JALYUS01. The sequence continues at coordinate 595 of JALYXG010000623.1, read as the reverse complement.
TCTCGCTCCCCACGGCGGCGCGGATCTCGTCCCGGCGCATCGCGTCCGATTCAACGACCACCGCTTGCTGGAGATCGAAGCGGTGTTCAAGTCTTCGCTCGAGGTCTCCACTCATGTGCTGAGGGACGATAATGCGAATCTGGACGATCCCCGCTTGACGTGCCTCCTGAAGCAGTCGCACGACTTTCGAGCGCGAGAGATGCAAGCGTGCCGCGATCTCACCCTGGGTGAGGTCGTCCTGATAATAAAGCTGGGACACTTTGACCAGTAGACGCTGCCGAGCATCCATGCCGGACATCGCATCGCCTCTCTTGCACAATTGTTCAGTCTTGACCGAATGTAACACCAGTGTAATGGCGGTATGTGCATCTGTCAACCGAACGGGTGAGATGGATTGCTTGCCAGGTGCTACCAATGCACCGTCTTCGCGGCAAATCACGAGACACTTTTGGGAATAAGGCTATACGATGCCAGCGAGCGGAACGGCGGACAGACATAGTGGTGTTCCCTGTCCGTTTCTTGGAGAGTGCAAAAAAGTCGGGGGTACGGCTCTTCCGCAATCGCCGTGAAGCCAATTGCTCAGTGAATGCAGGAG
>JALYXG010000616.1 GCA_030947205.1 Chloroflexota bacterium | reverse complement strand
TTTGATTGTCCTGCGCCCAGCAGAGCGGCTGAGTCGTCGCGCCGTAGAATCCGTCGGGGCGCAACTCCGGTGGCGAGGCGACTTTGCGCGGCTGTCCGCCGATTTCACCGACCCAGAGTTCGAGCTGGCTCTGGCTCGCGGCGGCCTGCTGCTCGTTAACGCGCAGAAAGGCGACATGGCGATTGTCCGACGACCACGCTGGTCGGACGAGCCACAATCCGCGCGGGACGCTGGCGAGTTCCTGCCGCTGCGCCGGATTGGCGACATCGAGCGACCAAAGGTGCGCGTCGTCCAACCCTTCGTTGCTGGCCGTGACGTAGACGAGGTGTGAGCCGTCGGGGGAAAGCGAGAGGAGCGAGGAGAAGAGCGGCGAGAGCGTGTCGGCCGGCTCGGTGCGTAAAATGCGCACATCCGAAAGATCGCCGTCGGTGATGCGGATCGCGGTCGTCGCGTCGTCGCTGTACAGGTCAACGACCTTGGTGGATTCACTCGTGCAGTCGGCGGTGCGCTGCGGGGGCGCCGCTTGATGGCGGTGGCGGACGACGAATGTCCCGACCGCTCCCGCGATCAGCAGCACGCCGACGGCGATCATCAAAAACTGCGGCCACGCGAGGCGGCGCTTCGTGCGAGCCTTGCCGGTCGGGGCGGCGGTCGTGCTGGTGAGCCGGATGGAGAGCCGCGCCTCCGCCGCCGCATTCGCCCCCTCGCCCGCCGCGCGCACGGTCAGGACGAGGTCTTCCGCCGCCGTGCCAGCCGGCGGCGCGAGCAGGAGCGTCGCAGTTGCCTGCCCACCCGCCGCGACACTCAAAGTCGGCGGCACGAGTGTCACCCACGCCGCATCAACACCGCGAACGCTGAGTGCATATTCCCCCGCCTCGGACCCGCTGTGAGCAAGGACAGCGGTGAGCAGGATCGTGCCGCCCGCTTTCACCTCGGATTGATCGGCGGCGAGTGTGAGCGTCGGGGGGGATGTTACCAACCTGGGACTCCCGGCGAACGCTCCCCACTCCGGGGGCAAACAAAATACAAGACCCGCGTGGCGAGCCTCGCTATTCAACTCCCGACCGGACACATCCCGATCACATCAATCACGGATTTGTGTGTGAGAATGATGAGGGAAGAACCTAACCCCCCAGCCCCCTTCCCGCGAGGAAGGGGGTGCCTCTTCGCAATGCCGTGGCCTTCGCCTGAATGCCTCGATTTCAAGGAGGCTCGCTCCCCCTTCCCGCCTCGGGAAGGGGGCGGGGGTTAGGTTCTTTCGACTGGGAAGAATTAATGTACGTTCATCTTTCGCTCGGTTTTGCACTACGGTAGAGTAGTAGGGATGGCTTGTACAAGAATGGTACCGGGTTCTCTTGCTTCACCTTCATGCGTTGGTATATCCTGTAGTTGCAGGTGAATGAGAGTATCACGTAAACGCGTATATTGCTTTGGGTACAGACAGCATGTCAGGTTATGATCTGGTGGGGAGTTACCGATGTAGGTGGCGTTGATGCTGTGCGTGAAGGGGTACGTCCGGTGGGGAATCGGGGCGGCGCCTGGCCTTCACCGCAACAAAGCGGTTCGTTGGGGAGGGGAAATCGTGGGGTCGTTGGAAATCCGCGTCTTCGGTTCGTTGCGGCTACAGGATCGGGAAAGCGGGCAAATCCGCTCGCTGAACGGCAAGGTACGAGACCTCTTCTCGTATCTGCTGATCGCGCGGGAGGTCGCGCATTCGCGCGAGCAGCTCGCCGGGGTCTTTTGGGGCGACCGTGACGGCGAAAAAGCCCGCCACTGCCTGAACACGACGCTTTGGCGACTGAACCGCTCACTCGTGTCGAGTGGATCGAGCAATCATCTGCGCATCGGCGCGTACCACATTGGTTTCAATCTATCCAGCGATTGCTGGATAGATGTTGTCGAGTTCGAGACGCGCTGCAACTGGGCCGAGGCGACCGGGAGTACGTCGCCGGAGCAGCGGGCAATGCTGTACAGCCAGGCGGTGTCGTTCTACGATGGCGATCTGCTTACCGACTGCTACGAAGACTGGTGCGTGATCGAGCGCGAGCGACTGCGGTGCCTGTACGCGCGCGCCTTAAAATGGTTGATTACCTATCATATTTCCTGCCACGACTATGCTCCCGCTATCGAATACGCACGACGCGCGTTGGTTTGCGATCCACTCTTCGAGGAAGTGCATCGCCAATTGATGCAGATTTATCTGGCGTTGGGGCAACCCAATGACGCCCTACGCCAGTACCGCGCCTGCGAAGATATCGTCCGGCGCGAACTTGCGCAGGAACCGATGCCCGAAACGCAGGCGTTCCTTCGGCAGATTCTCGGTATCACGCCCACCGTTGTGTCCATTGTGCCCGAACCCGTCCAGCGAGGACCCCTCGCCGATGCCGCGACCTTCGGACGTGACACGGCGGAGGCATTGATTGCCGCCGCCGCCCATCTCTGCGACGCGGCGGAGACGCTGGAAAGCAGCCACGCGCACATACAGCGCGTCTCGGCGCTGCTGCAAGAAACGATTCGCGAGATGACGACGACCGTCTCCGCGCTGGAAGACACCACGGTCTGGCGAAAATGCTCGACGCAACTCGCGCGTGCCAGCGACGTTCTCGCGGCGATTTCGGGCGGCGCGGAAACATTGCGGGCAGTCGTCAGCCCAACGCCGATTCGCCTGGTGCAGTGATCCGTGTGACCGTTCGGTGTCCGTGTTCCGGTTTACTCCCGCTACGTCATCCCAACGCCGCTGCCTTGTGACCGGCGGCGTTGGGGCAACCGTGAGGGAGTACAACCCCACCTTGGATACGCATGAATCGGGATTTGTCGTTCGGGTGTGGGAAGAGCGGCACGCCGATAGGGATGTGCGCCCGGTGTGGCGTTTGTCTGCGACCAACGTCAAAGGCAAAGTCGCCGCGTATTTCACGTCCGTCTCGTCATTGTGCGACTACCTCGCGCGGGAATCAGGGGTGACGCCGCCTCTTTCATCCCCGTTTGAGCCATGGATCGGAGAGCATCCGAGTGGAATTGACGCGCGACGTGATGACGACGGCGCCGTCGTCGTTTTCCCAGCCGAAAGTCTGGGGACGACGATGAATAGCCCCCTCGCCTTCGCGGCGATGACTTTTATCCTGAAAGACATGCTCGACAACCGGATCGTACAGCGCGGCGTGACAGCGGATGTCGGCAGTGTCGCGATTACCGCGCTACCGCCCGATCGCATCGCGACGGGGAGCGACGAGCGGAGCCAGCTCAATATCTTTTTGTACCGAGTGACCCCATACACCGCGTGGCGGAGCAACGGGTCGCTTTCCGGCGAACGACGCGATGGCCGACCGGCGCCGATGTGCCTCGATCTCCATTATCTTGTTTCGGCGTATGGCGAGCACGATTTCCACGCCGAGATTCTACTCGGCTACGCCATGCAGATTCTCCACGAGACGCCGGTCCTCGCGCATGAAGAGATCGTCCGCGCGCTCGCCTCCATCGCGCCGAGCGCAGGTAGCGCATTGCCGCCCGCGTATCAGGCCATCGCCGCCGCCAATCCGGGCGACTCGCTTTCCGAGGTCCATATCAGCCCTGAATTCCTCAATGCCGAAGAAACGTCCAAACTCTGGTCGGCATTGCAGGCCCGCTATCGCCCGTCGCTCACGTACAAAGTCTCCGCCGTCCTGATCGAGGCAGATCGGCCAGTAACGCGGTGAGCGTCGCCGTGCTCCGCCCGCACCATCAGGTGGACTGGATCGTCGCGAACCAGCACTACCTGTATGCCGCCATCGAGACCGTCCGCGCCTCGCTGATCCGCCGCGCCGGACATGATGCCGATGGCGACGAGGCGGCGGCGCGCGAGCGGTTGGCACGAGACCGCGCGGAAGCCGCCGAATTCGACATGCCCGCGCCGTCCGCCCTTGCGACCCTGTGTCGCGCCTTCGCGCTCTCGTCGTTCGAGCGCGCTATCGTGCTGTTTTGCGTCGGCGCGGAACTCGACAGCGGTTTCCTGGCGGTGACGGCAGCGAACGGCGATGCCCCGCGCCCGT
>JALYXG010000512.1 GCA_030947205.1 Chloroflexota bacterium | reverse complement strand
TATACTTGGCATGAATGCCGACAGGGGTCGGCGTGTCACTCTGACTACCGACGACTGGCTACTGGCTACTGGCAACCATCTACTCCGCCTCTGGAGGCAAAGCATGAGCAGCGACCCGACGGAACTGCGCGGACGCACGCACGTCGTCAACGAGGATCATTCGCTCGGCAGGACGCGGGCGGACCAACCCGGCAACGGGCCTTCGATTGGTACGCCGGTGAAGATGACGGGTGGCATCGCCAACGCTGTTGACCCGGCGACAGTCCATCAACCGGAGTCGGTCATCAACCCATTGATGCTGATGGAGATGGGCAAGCGAATGTACGGTCGCTTTGTCAGGATGATCGGCGGCGAGGATGCGGTTGCCGGCTTGCTGGAACGGCAAATCGGCCTGCATATCTATCTCGATGCCGGCGGTGTGCGCGTCCATTATCGCGGTCGCGTCTGGTGGGTGCCCGAATCGAACAGCGTGCCCTTCGTGGAAATTGTCAAGAGCAGCAAGACGCTCGACGACATCATGAATGCCATGCCGCAGGTCGCCGCGAAGCAGGTGCGGTACGGGTAGCGAGAAGTAGTCAGTAGACAGTAGACAGTAGTCAGCAGAACGGGAATCGCCCCTCTGACTACTGACTACTGTCTACTGACTACTCGGAGGTAGCGTGGCCAAGATCACGATGATCGGTGCGGGGAGTGTCGTCTTCGCGAAGAATCTGCTCGGCGATATCCTGTCGCATCCCGAACTGCATGGCAGCGAGATCGCGCTGATGGACATTGATCCCGAGCGGTTGCGTGTCGCGGAAATCGTCGCGCGGCGGGTGGCGGAGGCGATCGGCGCGCGTCCGATCATCACCGCGACCACCGACCGACGCGCCGCACTCGATGGTGCAGACTACGCGGTCAATATGATCCAGGTTGGTGGCTACCGACCGAGCACGGTGATTGACTTCGAGATACCGAAAAAATACGGCCTCCGCCAGACGATCGCGGACAGCCTCGGCATCGGCGGCATCTTCCGCGCGCTCCGCACGATCCCGGTCGTGCTCGACATCTGCCGCGACATGGAGCAGGTTTGCCCCGATGTCCTCTTCCTCAACTACGTGAACCCGATGGCAATGGTCACGGGCGCGGTGCAGCGCGCGACGCGGATCGCGACCGTCGGGTTGTGCCACAGCGTGCAGGGGACAGCGGCGCAACTGGCACGCTATCTTGGGGTACCGCCCGAGGCGATGGAGTATCGCTGTGCTGGGATCAATCACATGGCCTTTTATCTCGACCTACGCGCCAATGGCGAAGATGCCTACCCACTGCTGCGCGAGCGGTTCGGCGCGCCGGATGCCTATCCGCCCCTGCCCGCGCCCGACGAAGTGGAGCGACCGGATAGCGCACAACTGCGGATGCACGATGCCGTCCGGTTCGAGATGTTCCGGCGGCTCGGCTACTTCGTCACCGAATCGAGCGAGCACTTCGCGGAGTATGTGCCATATTTCATCAAGCGCGGCCACCCCGAACTGATCGAGCGGTTCCATATTCCGCTCGATGAGTACATCACGCGCTGCGAGACGCAGAACGCACGCTGGGCGGTGATGCGCGACGAACTGACGAACAGCGACCGCCCGCTGGCTGTCACGCAGACGAGCGAATATTGCGCGCAAATCATCCGCGCGAAAGAAACGAACATCCCCGCCGTCGTCTACGGCAATGTGCGCAACGCGGGGCTGATTACGAACCTGCCCCACGGCTGCACCGTCGAGGTGCCGTGTCTGGTGGACGCAAACGGCATTCAGCCGACCGTGATCGGCGACCTGCCGGTACATCTCGCCGCCCTGATGCGCACGAACATCAATGTGCAGGAAGTGACGATTGCCGCCGTGCTGGAAAAGAAGCGGGAGCACGTTTACCATGCCGCGATGCTCGACCCGCATCTGGCGGCGGAATTGACACTGGACCAGATCTGGTCGCTCGTGGACGACCTGTTCGCCGCACACGGCGACATGATTCCGGCGATGTCGTAACGAAAGGCGATTGTGGTGGAGCAGGCTTCAGCCTGCCGCCCCGGAATTGCAGGCTGATGAACCGTTACAACTGAACTGGGTAATGGCTCGGTAGCACAGGTTTTTAACCTGTGAACCTGGCAGGTTGAAAACCTGCCCCACCCGATTACCAGAATTAGGTTGGTAATGTCCATAAGCCTGCTCCGCCAGGCAAGAGTTCATCAACGATGTAAGTTCTAGAGGAATGTGGAGGGGAGCAAGCGTGAAGCGACTGACCGGCCTGCGCTACCTTGTGCCGCTACGCGAGGGTGGCTCGCTGCCGGCCGTGGTCGAGACGGACGAGTCGGGGGCCTACGTCGTCAAGTTTCGCGGCGCGGGGCAGGGCGTGAAGGCGCTGATCGCCGAAGCGCTCGCGGCAGAACTAGCGGTGCTGCTCGGCCTGCCGCTGCCCGCGTCGGCGGTGGTGGACCTCGACGCGGGTTTTGGGCAAAGCGAACCCGACCCGGAGATTCAGGACATCTTGCGCGGCAGTGTCGGCGCGAACTTCGGCCTCGGCTATCTCGCTGGCGCATTCGCCTTCGATCCCGCCGCCGACCGCGCGTTCGACCCCGATCTCGCCGCCGCGATCGTCTGGTTCGATGCATTCATCACGAATGTTGATCGCACGGCGCGCAACACGAATCTGCTCCGTTGGCAGGGGGCGTACTACCTGATTGACCACGGGGCATCGCTCTACTTTCATCACCGCCCAGGAGGGTGGGAGAAGAATGCCGACGCGCGTTTTCCGCAGATCAAGGATCACGTTCTGCTGCCGTTTGCCGGAGACATTGCCGCCGCCAGCGAGCGGCTTACCCCATTGCTCACCGAAGCGGCGATCCGCGCGGTCGTCGCGGCGGTGCCGGAGGAATGGCTGGTCGGAGAGGCGCACTCCGCCGACCCCGCCGCGTACCGTGAGGCGTATATCGCCTACTTCCTCGCCCGGCTCGCCGGGCCGCGCCCCTTTGAACAGGAGGCACGGGATGCCGCCGCTGCCCGCCGTCTGGTATAGCTACGCCGTCGTTCGCATCGTGCCGCGCGTCGAGCGGGGCGAATTCCTCAATGTTGGCGTGATCCTCTTCGCCCGCACCGCCCGCTTTCTGTCCGCGTGCATCGAGATTGACCAGGCACGACTGCATGCGTTCGCCCCGAACCTCGACGTAGCCAGCATCGAGCGTCATCTGCAGGCGTTCGTCGCGATCTGCGAAGGGGCGGCGGGTGGCGGGCCGATTGCGCGGTTGCCGCTTTCAGAGCGCTTTCACTGGCTCACCGCGCCGCGAAGCGCCGTCATTCAGACCTCACCCGTGCATGTTGGGTACGGCGACGACCCCCGCACTGCGCTCGACGCGTTGTGCGGCACCCTCGTACGGCTTGCATGACCGAAATCTGCGCCGTGACCTATTGGTCGGCGGCGGTGCGCTGGTTGACGCGGCGCGCGATCCGCCAGCGCACGCCCTCTTCCCCAACGAGGCGGACGAGTTCTTCACCGCCGCGCGGCTGCCGGTCGCCATCCACCAGCCAATAAACGCCGTTTTCGCGCTCCATCCAACCGCCGTTGATTAACTCGCGGCGGAGTGTCGCGTAGTCCTGATGGTGGCGCGCGATGATCGCGTTGACTTCCTTTTCCGGGTAGCGTGTGCCCGGCGCGAAGCGACCGGCGAGCCAGTTGAGGATGACATCGCGCTTCTTGCGGCTCGCCGGAATTTGTTTGAGGCGCTCGCCTTCGAATGACTGGCGAAGGACCTTCCGATCCCACGCGTCGCCCTCCTCATCGTCGGCGAGCGAGGCGATTCGTTCTGGCGTGAGGATGTCTCGGCTCATCTGCCGCAGGAGTTGCACGTCCAGGCGGTAGAGATGCACCGTCCCTTCCGCGCGCATCCGCACCAGCCCCGCATCGCGGAGTTTGGCGAGGTGGTGCGAAATTGTCGGCGCTTTCAGATGGAGCGCATCGGCGAGCGCGTCCACGCTGCGCTCCCCGTTCGCGAGCAACCCGACGATCTTCAAGCGACTCTCGTCCGCCAGCGCACGGAAAAACTGCAACGCGACCTGCTGTTCCTCTTCACCCATCGTGCATCGCCCTTGCTCATTCGTCACGCATCTATTTAGATATTAATCGAACAATGGCGAGGTTGTCAAGAGAAGTGGCGACTATTCTCCAGCAGCCGGGTACCCTCTGGGCAGATTCAGCCTGGCTCTCTATGACTATCACTGGCTGGAAGCCTGCGCTGCTGGGCAGGGACGCAGGCTGAAAGCCTACGCTACCGGCATGGATTCGCTCTGCTTGCACTGAACCGGAAATCGGCGTCGGTTTGTCGAATTAGCGGGCGGTGGCATCGCCGATGCTATGCTGTCTGATCGTGTGCCGACAATTCGCGTCAACTTGACAGAATGTGTATCATTGGCCCATCTTCTAAACAGGAATGCACATGTGCCTCAAGAGGGAAGCCACCATGAACCATCCATCCCGCCGCGCGAACCGCTGGCTCGGCATCGTAACATCGGTGATCATCCTCGGCCTGATTACGGTCGCAATTGGGTTGCAATCTACGCGAGTGCGGGGGCATATCCCCTACCTGAACCGCCCCGCACCGACGGCGACTCCGGCGGGTGTCGTGCTTTCGCTCGGTCAGCAAGCGCCGGCGCCGGTTGCGGATACGGCAGCCGTCACGGCGTCAGCCACGCCGGAAGCGACGGCGATCATCGCGCCGTCGGCAATCGCCCCGACGGCTCCGGCAGTGACTGTTCTGGCCTCGACTGTCGCGCCGCCCATCGTTGCCCAGATTGCCGTCGCCTCGCCGACCGGCGTGCCGCTTCCAGTGGCGACGCCCGCCCCAACGACTGTACCCGCCACGCCGACCGTCGCGCCTGCGGCGAAGCCGGAATCCATCGCCCCCGCGACCTTCCTTGAGCCGATGTCGCACTGGTTCCAGGGCTGGAATCAATGTGCCGAGGAATCCATCGCGATGTCGCTCTCGTATTTCGGCAGCAAACTCGACCCAAACACGGTGACAGCGTACCTACGGCCGAACAACGGCCCGAAGGGGAGCAAGAATGTCGAGTCGAACCGGATCGTGGACTATTTGCGCGGCCAGAACGTCCATGCGGAGGCGTATCACGGCGGCACGGTGGATCGTGTCAAACGACTCGTCGCGGTCGGCGTCCCGGTGATCGTCGGGCAGTGGCAGAACCGCACCGACCACGCGGGAATCGGTCACTGGCGCGTCGTGCGCGGCTACGACGACGCGAAGGGCGTCTTCCTCATCAACGATTCGATGGAGGGCGCGGCGGTGCCGATCTCGTACGCCGAGTTCGATGACCTCTGGCCGGTGTACAACTACGTCTACATCCCCGTCTGGAACGACCGCCTTGCCCCCGGCGTGCAGCGCGTGATGGGCGATGACATGAACCTTTCGGTCAATGTCGCGCACGACATCGCCTACGTACAGAATCGCATCGAGCAGCAACCGACGAATGCCGAGCTGTACTTCGCGCTCGGCGGCGCGTATTTCCGCGCCGGGGAGTTCCAGAAGGCCGTGGACGCATATCACAAGTCCCGGAATATGGGGCTGATCCAGAAATATCCGTGGACGCTCTGGTACCAGTCGTGGCCGGTCACGGCGATGGTCAATCTCGGCATGAACGATGAGGCGTTGCAGGTTTCGCAGGAAAATATCCGTACGGCGGGCGTTTTCGGGATCATGCACTACGAGCGCGGCATCGTCTACGAGAAGCAGGGCGACATGGCGACCGCCAAGCGGGAATACCAACTCGCCCTCGTGGACGACAAGAATTACAAGGAACCGCAAACGGCGCTTGCTCGTTTGGGCGGCTGAAAGAACCTAACCCCCCGGCCCCCTTCCCGCGAGGAAGGGGGAGCAGACCTTCAGGAGACCGAGGCGTTCCGCATAAGGCCACAGCCTCGCGACGAGGCACCCCCTTCATCGCGGGAAGGCGGGCGCCCTCTGGGCAGTGAGGGGTTAGGTTGCTCCCCGGCAATCTGCTATTCTCTCTTCATTAACCGATGTGAAGAGGGGAGCATACGATGACCGAGCAGAAGAACGCGACGATCAAGGATCGGGTGAAGGCGCAATTCGCGGCGACGGCGGCGAACTACGTGGTCAGCAAGGGGCACGCGAGCGGGGACGACCTCGCCCGCCTTGTCGAACTCGCCGCGCCGGTAGAGGACGATGTCGCGCTCGATATTGCCACGGGCGGCGGGCATACCGCGCTCGCCGTGGCGAAGACGGCGGGCACGGTGGTCGCGTCCGATTTCACGCAGAAGATGCTGCTGACGGCGCGCGATTTCATCGGCTCGAAGGGGATGGCGAACGTCGCGTACGCCCTCGCGGACGCGGAGGATTTGCCCTTCGCGGACCATGCATTCAGCCTCGTCACGACGCGGATCGCGCCGCATCATTTCCCGGACACGCGGGCCTTCGTCCATGAGGTTGCGCGCGTCCTCGAACCGGGCGGGCGGTTCCTGCTCGAAGATAGCGCGGTGCCGGAGGGCGAGGCGGGCGACCTGTTGAACCACATCGAGAAACTGCGCGACGGCTCGCACGTCCGCTCCGCGACCGAGGCGGAATGGGTGGCGCTCCTCGCCGATGCCGAATTCGAGGTGGTGAGCGTCGAGTTGTACCGCAAGGAGCACGAACTGGAGCAGTGGATTGGCCGCGCGAACGCGAACGCCGACGAAGTGCGCAGTGCATGGGCGAACGCTTCCGCCGCGACCAAAGAAGCGTTCGATGTTAAATACAACCCGGACGGCTCGGTCTACTCCTACAGCGACGACAAGGCCGTTATCTTCGCGCGCAAGCCGCTTTCGACCTATTAGCGCCGCACTCATCATGTCGCGCCGTGCCGCCGCTACGCCTCGGAATGCGGATGGCGGCGCTCGCGCAACTCGATGTGTTGGTTGGCGAGGTCGTTGAGCCGTTGTTCGATCTGGTCGAGCAGATCCGGGCGCGGACGACGCTCGTACTCGTCGCGCAGTTCGAGGATCATCTGGCAGAGTCGCCCGATTGTCCGCACGGTGTGGTAGGGATCGTCTTCGCGGACAGGGTGCGCGTACCCCGGTGCAAACCGGGCTTCATCGTTGCGTGGCAATCCACACGCCTTTCTTCTTGAGCAATGAGTGACGAGCAATGAGCAATGAGACGGGATGAACGGCGTCCCCTCATTACTCATTGCTCATTGCTCATTGCTCGCTAATAGCGCGAGCAATCCTGCTTCGTCGAGGATTGGCACTTTCAATGTGGCGGCCCGCTCCGCTTTCGACCCCGGCTCCGCGCCGACGATCACGCCGGTCGTTTTTTTCGTCACGGTGCTCGTTGTCTGCGCGCCGAGCGCCTTCAGCTGCTCCTCCGCCTGCGGGCGGGACATGCTTTCCAGCCGTCCGGTGAGGACGTAGGTGTGCCCGGCGAGCGGTTGTGGCCCGGTCGGCGCGGCGCGGGGGGCGTCGGCCATCCGTACACCGGAAGCGGCGAGTTTGACGATCAGGTCGCGGTTGCGCGGCTCCGCGAAGAAGTCCACGATGCTTTGCGCGACGATGTCGCCAACGCCATTCACCTTGCCGAGGTCTTCGACCGATGCGGCGATCAGCGCGTCCATGGCGCTGAAGGCGTCTGCCAACAACCCCGCCGAACGCTCACCGACATGGCGGATGCCGAGGCCGAAGACGAGGCGCGCCAAGGGGCGATCTTTGCTCCCCGCGATGGAGCGCAGCAGATTCTCCACACTCTTCTCGCCGAACTTCTCCAGTTCGAGCAATTTGGCGGGGTCGAGATGGTAGATATCCGCGACATCGCTCAGAAAGCTGAGGTCCACGAAGCGGTCCACGATCCGCTCGCCCAATCCTTCGATGTCCATCGCGCCGCGCGAGACGTAGTGCTTGATCCGCTCCCGCACCTGCGCCGGGCAGGAGATATTGGTGCAGTAGGCCATCGCCTCGTCCGGCAGGCGCTCGACGAGCGCGCCGCACGCCGGGCAGTGTTCCGGCATGTGGAACTCCCGCTCCTCGCCGGTGCGACGCTCGGTGACGACGCGCACGACCTGCGGGATCACATCGCCCGCCCGCTGAATAATTACGGTGTCGCCGATGCGAATGTCCTTGCGGCGAATCTCATCCTCGTTGTGCAGTGTCGCGCGGGCGACGAGCACGCCCGCGACATTGACGGGGTCGAGTTCAGCGACGGGGTTGAGGCTGCCGGTTCGGCCGACCTGGATCGTAATTGCGTTGACGCGCGTCACGACCTGGGTTGCCGGGAACTTGTACGCCGTCGCCCAGCGCGGCTCGCGGGCGACATTGCCGAGTTCCTCCTGCACCCCGAGGCTGTCCACTTTGATCACGACGCCGTCAATCTCGAAATCGAGCGCGTCGCGCTGCTCGTGCCAGTGCTGGCAGCGTTCCCAGACCGTGTCAACCGTGTCGCACGTCACGGCGTGCGGCGAGGGGCGGAAGCCGAGGTCGTGGAGGCGGTGGAGGAGTGCGCTCTGCGCGCGCACCGGCATCGCCGCCGGATCGGTCCAGTAGCCTGCTGCATACGCGAAGAAGCCGAGCGGGCGCGTGGCGGTGATCGTCGGGTCGAGCTGGCGGAGCGATCCCGCCGCCGCATTGCGCGGGTTGGCGAAGGTGGCAAGCCCGTCTCGCTCGCGTTCCTCATTGAGGCGATGGAAACCGGAGCGCGTCAGATACACCTCGCCGCGCACTTCGATGGTGCCGGGCGCGGCCTCGCGCAGCCGGAGCGGGATCGTGCGCACGGTGCGGAGGTTCGCCGTCACGTCTTCGCCCGTGAAGCCGTCACCGCGCGTTGCGCCGCGCACGAACTGTCCGTCGGTGTAGGTCAAAGCGACGGCGAGGCCGTCAATCTTCGGCTCGACATCGAAGGTGATCGTGTCGCGCCCGGCGACGCGGTAGACGCGCTCCGCCCAGGCGCGCAAATCTTCCTGAGAAAAAACATTGCCGAGCGAGAGCATCGGCGCCGGGTGTGTCACCGTGCCGAACTCCGCCGAGGGCGCGGCGCCGACGCGCTGGGTCGGCGAGTCGGGCGTGACGAGCGCGGGATACTCCGCTTCGAGCACGCGCAGTTCGTTCATCAGCGCGTCGTACTCGGCGTCAGTGCGCGTCGGGTTGTCGTGGATGTAATACTCGACATTGGCGTGGTCAATCTGCTGCCGGAGGGCGGCAACGCGCTCTTCGATCTGCACCGGCGGCGCGGCCTGCAATGTCGCCTCGATCTCTGCCTTGTCCGTGACGCTCACGCGCGGATGCTCCTTCGTTCGTGCCATTCGCTGCGCCGAAGTATATCATGTCCGTACGGTGGATAACGACGAAACCGCAGAGATGCAGACGCAGAGACGCAGAGAGGGGAAGGAATCGAACTACCAAGACACCAAGGACACCAAGAAAAGATACTGGGGTTCCTCTTTTCTCCCCCCATGGTGTTCTTGGTGTCTTGGTGGTTCGATCCGTCTCCTTTTCGTATTCACGATGAGGAGATGTGATGAAGATGGGGGCACAGTATTTTCTGCTCGCGGTCGCAGCCGGGGTAGGCGTGGCGGTGCAGTTCGGGGTGAACGGGCAGTTGCGGCGCGTGTCGGGGCAGCCGATCTGGGCGTCGTTCGTCTCGTTTGTCGTCGGGACGGCGGCGCTCCTGCTGTGTTTCGTCGCGACGCGGCGGGCATGGCCGAGCGGCGGGCAGTTCGGGCATGCGCCGTGGTGGATCTGGATCGGCGGCTTGCTCGGTGCGTTCTATGTCGTCGTCAGCGTGGTCGCCGGGCCGCGGCTCGGTTCGGCGGCGCTGGTCGCGTGCGTGATCGCCGGTCAACTGGTCGCGTCGGTCGTCATTGACCATTTCGGCTGGGTCGGCTATCTCGTTCACCCGATTAGCCCCGGTCGCATCGTTGGCGCGATCCTGCTGCTCGCAGGCGTCGCGTGCGTGTTGCGATATTGAGAGAACCTAACCCCCGGCCCCTTCCCGCGAGGAAGGGGAGGAGAGTCTGTCGAGGGGCCGTGGCGCTCAGAGAAATGCTACAAGTCTCTATGAGAAGACACCCCTTCCTCGCGGGAAGGGGCCGGGGGTTAGGTTCTCCACCGGGGTTGCCGCGCATGCCTCGCTGCGGTACGCTGTTCGGCAGAACGTACGTTCACATTGATTACGAGAAACGATGTGCGGCGATGGCCGATGATGAGACAGTGAACAGCCAACAAGAGAACGGAACGGAGTCGGTGGCGGACGATCAGTATGCCTGGCTCCGGCAGCGGACGTTTGTCTATTTGCGCGAGCAGGGCGGCGCGGCGCACGAGGATGCGGTTATCCGGCATGTCTT
>JALYXG010000498.1 GCA_030947205.1 Chloroflexota bacterium | reverse complement strand
CCGGTGTGCCGCCGCCCGCCATGCGTGACGACCTCCCAAAAGGCGCCGTCCGGGCGGCGTTTCGCGTCAATCGAGAGGACGATGCACTGCGCGCCGAAGCGTCGGGAGCCGTCCGCGATCAGTTGCGGGTTGGCGACGGCGGCGGAGTTGACCGAAACTTTGTCTGCGCCCGCCCGCAAGAGGCCCGCGATGTCGTCCGTCGTACGGACGCCGCCGCCGACGGTGAGCGGGATGAAGACTTGCCGCGCTGTCGCCCGGACGACATCCATCATCGTCGCGCGGTCGTCGCTGGAGGCGGTGATGTCGTAGAAGGTTAGTTCGTCCGCGCCCGCCGCGTCGTAGCGGGCCGCCAGTTCCACTGGATCGCCCTGATCGCGCAATGCCGCGAACTTCGTTCCCTTGACGACGCGCCCCCCGGTCACATCAAGGCACGGGATAATCCGCCGCATCAGCGTCGTTGTCGGTGCCACCGTCACCATCGCCAAACCTCTTTCAAAAGATTGAGAGAATCGAACCACCAAGACACCAAGGACACCAAGAGGAACAAAGACAAGAAAGAGTTCTCTGTGTTTCTCTCCTCTTGGTGTCCTTGGTGTCTTGGTGGTTCAATCCGTCGTTTAGCCCTGTCCGGTGGCGTAGTCGCGCTGATCGAGGGAGCGGAGGGGCGGACGCTGGGGTGGTGGGTCGTCCATCCCGCTATCGCCCGTCACGATCCGGCGGTTCAGTTCGACGACTTCTTCGAGTTCCTGGTGCACCTGCTTGAAGCGCGAACGAACCTGCTGCTCCGAGGCGCGCGCGAGTTCCTTGCGCACATCCGCGATCCGCTGGCCGACATCGTCCACACGGGTACTAACGAGGCTGATCCGATGCGCGACATCGCGCAAGGCCTCGTCCGAAAGGTCCACGCGGCTGGCGAGATAGGAATCCCGCTCCTCGGCGGCGTGGCGGAGATCGCGGTCAATCGCGTCGCCCTGCTGCCGCACTTCTTCGAGCCGTTCGAGGACGAGATCGTGCCGTTCGAGCGCCTGCTCATTGAAGGTGAGGTAGACCTCCTCCTGCCGCACATCCACCGCCGCGAGGCTGGTGATGTGGTTGTGGAGCCGCCCGAACTCCTCGCCGACGCTCTTGAAGGCGGATTCGACGGCGGCGATGCGCTTGAGCGATTCGTCCACGCGCGGCGGGATGACATCAATCCGCTGATCTACCTCGATGATCCGCCGCTTCGCCTCGCTGTCCACGATGCGAATCGCGTCCTCGACGCGCTGATAATCCCGGCGGGCCTGCGCCGCCTCGACGCGCACTTCCTCGATGCTTTCCCGCAGCCCCTTCATCACCTCGACAAGACGATCCTGCTGCGCGAAGCTGCGGGTGATTTGCGACTGGAGTTCGTCAAAACGGCGGTTCGTAACATCGGTCGTGTCGCGCCGCGCGCGGGTCTGCTCGATCAGTTCGGCGGCCTGCGCTTGTAGCGTGCGGATGGCGCCATGCGCCTCACTGATCCCGCCGTGCATGTCGGCGAGCGCCGCGCGGATGCGATTCTCGTCGAGTTGTCGTGCCTGCGCGTACTGCGCCTGGCTGCGGCGGTGATCGTCGAGATTGGCGCGGACATCCGACACCACCACCTCGACGTTCTTGACGATCTCATCGCTCCGCCCAACCCGCGCCACCTGATCGCGGACGAGTGCGCGGAGTTCGTCTATCTGCTGCTGGAGGTTGTTGATCGTCACCGCATCACGCCGCCGTCGCTCTTCATCGCGGCTGCGGGCGTCCATTGACTGTCGCGCATCCATCGCGCGGGGGTCTTGCCGTGGGTCGGGCTGGCGCATCTCCACTCGGTCTCCCTCTCCATCACGACGCCCCCGGCGCGGGTCCCGGATTCCGCGCTTCGCTGTACGGTTCGTCGTCGCCTGCATTGTACCCTATGTTGCCATAACGTGAACATACCTTGCCAAGACGGTATTGTTACGGAAGGGTTTCTCGTCCCGCGCGCCCGACCGCCGCGATGGTCTATCATCGTTTCGTTGTTCGGTAGCGGGAAGCGGGAAGAGGGCAGTGGGCAGTGAGCAGCGATGCAGTGCGCTATGCTTCTATTGTCAACTTTCCCTTCTGCCCACTGCCCACTGCCTACGCGAAGGAGGTTCACCGTGACGCACACGACTGGCGGCCGCACGATCACAAACGACGATCTCTTTGCTTTGCATATCATCGGCGAGTTCCAGGTTTCGCCGGACGGGTCGCGCGTCGTCTTCGTCGTGACGCGGACGGATACGGAGCAGGATCGTACCGTCTCGAACCTCTGGCTCGTGGAGACGGCGGGAGGCGCCCCTCGGCAACTGACGACTGCGTATGCCAACGACACCGCGCCCCGCTGGTCGCCGGATGGGCGGACGGTCGCCTTCGTCTCGGA
>JALYXG010000484.1 GCA_030947205.1 Chloroflexota bacterium | reverse complement strand
TCCCGGTGGTGGCGGGCTTTAGCCTGTCTCTCGCTGTGGCAGGCTAAAGCCCGCCACCACCATCTTTTTTCGCGTCTGTTCGCAGTTATGCCTGAATGTCAGATTGGCACCTTGACGCGGTAACATGCGTGGCGTACGATGGCGGTATCGTTCCCGGTAACGTTACCGAAAGACGGGCGCCCAATCATGCGAGTAACGATCCGCGATGTCGCGTACCGTGCGGGAGTGTCGAACAATACCGTCTCCCGCGTGCTCAACGACCGCCCGGACGTCAGCCCCGCGACGCGTGTCCGCATCCAGAATGTGATCGAGGAACTGGGCTATCGCCCGAATAGCCTCGCGCGGTCGCTCCTGCGGCGCGAATCACGTACGGTCGGCCTCGTCGTTACGGATTGCACGAACCCGAACACCGCCCGCCAGATCCGCGCGGTGCAGCAGACGATGGCGGCGGGCGAGTACGCTGTGCTCATCTTCGACACGCAGGAGGACGCCGAACGGCAGGAAGATGCGCTCCGGGTGCTGGAAGAAAAAGTGGTGGACGGCATCATTATCACGCCCGCGACGATCCGGGATGATGCGCTCACTCACCTCGCGCAGCGGCTCCCCGTCACACTGCTCAACCGCGAAATGGATGGGCTGACCGGGTGTGATGTCGTCTTGAACGACAACCTCGAAGGCGCGCGCGTCGCCGTCGCGCATCTGATCGCGCGCGGCCACACGCGGATTGGCTATGTCACCGCGATGCGCGATGTTTCGACTGTGCGCGACCGCTTGCGGGGCTATCAGGTTGCGCTGACGGACGCCGGCATCCCCTTCGACCCGCTGCTGGTCGAGCGCGGCCCGATCACGATCGAAGCGGCGGCGGCGGCGACCCTCCGGCTGCTGGAGCAGCAGCCCGCGCCGACCGCGCTTTTCGCGTATAACGATTTCATGGCGGTCGGTATCCTTTCCGCCCTGCTAGATGCGGACAGGCGCGTGCCGGACGATGTCGCGCTCGTCGGCTACGATGACATCGTCTACACGCCGTACTTGCGGGTACCCTTGACGACCATAGCGCAGCAGACGCAGGAGATGGGCGTCACGGCGGCGCGGTTGCTGATGGAACGGCTCGCGGGGAGCGAGCGCCCGCCGCAGCGCGTGGTCTTCAAGCCGCATCTCGTCGTCCGCGCATCGTCGGGAGGTCCGCGATGACAACTGTTGCCCCGCCGCTCGTCGCGAAACCGCAACGGCAGACGATTGGGCAGTTCTTCGAGCGGCATATCGCCTATGTCCTTATTCTACCGACGCTGCTCGGCATCGCAATCGTCAATCTTTATCCCGTCGCGTACGCCTTCGTGATCTCCTTGCAGGAGAAGAAACTGAGCTCGAGCGAGACGAAGTTTATCGGCTTCGAGAATTATCGCCGCATCCTGACGGACCCGGAAGTCTGGAACTCGATCCGGCTCTCACTGATCTTCACGGTGGCGTCGGTCGGCCTTTCCTTCGTGATCGGGCTAGCGCTCGCGCTTCTCCTCAACCGGCCGATGCGCGGGCGCGGGTTCATCCGCTCATTGTTCATCATCCCGTGGGCGATCCCGGCCTTCGTCGCCGCGCTGATCTGGTCTTGGATGTTCAACGATCAGTTCGGTATCTTCTCCGCGCTTCTGAAGCAGATCGGCGTGTCGCACCCGCCGATTTGGTTGGACCGGAGCCACGCGCTCTGGTCGCTGATCGCCGTGATGACGTGGAAGAGTTTCCCGTTTCAGATGGTCGTACTGCTCGCCGGATTGCAGGCGATACCGCTCGAACTCTACGAAGCGGCGGCAGTGGACGGCGCGTCGCCCTGGCGCCGCTTTCGCGCCATTACCCTGCCGCTCCTGCGACCGGTAGCGATGGTTTCGGTGCTGCTCGCCTCGATCAATGCGTTCCACTACTTCGCCATCCCGTGGATATTGACCCACGGCGGGCCGTCGAATGCGACGAATGTGATCGCGATCGCGATCTACTCGATCGCCTTCTCCGCCGGTGATCTCGGCTACGGTTCAGCGGCGGCGATGGTGATGTTCGTCTTCATCCTCGGGGGTAGCGGCCTGTATCTCTGGTCGTATTTCAAATCGGAGCGGGAGGCATGAGCACGATAACGCAGACAGGCGCGCGCAACATGAGAACCGTGAGGGCCGGAAACTTCGGCGCGTATCTGATCCTCGCGCTGTTTCTCGTCGTCACCCTTTTTCCCTTTCTTTGGATGCTGCGGACGGCCTTCACGCCGCGCACCGCCGCCTTTTCCCTGCACCCACAGGTCGTGCCGACGACCGTTACGGCAGACAACTTCCAGCGCGTCATCACCTCCCCGACGATCCCCTTCCTGCTCCAATTCAAAAACTCGATGATCGTCTCGATCGGGACGACAGCACTGGTCATCCTCGCGGGGGTGTGGGGCGCCTACGCGCTCGCGCGGCTGAACTTCCGGGGCAAGCGAGCCTTCGGGCTTTCGGTGCTGCTCATCCAACTCTTTCCAGGCGTCCTGCTCATCATCCCGCTTTTCATCGTGATGGTGAATATCCACCTGGCAAACTCGCTGCTCGGGCTCATCATTACTTACAGCACGGTCAATTTGCCCTTCGTCGTCTGGCTGCTGCGCGGCTATTTCCTTTCGATCCCGCATGAGTTGGAGGATGCCGCGCGGATTGACGGCACGAGTTACCTCGGCGTCATCTTCCGCATCGTGCTGCCGATCGCCGCGCCCGGCATCGCGGCGGCGGCGACGCTCGCCTTCGTCAACTCGTGGAACGAGTTCCTTTTCTCGTATGTGCTCATCAACGACGATTCGAAGCGTGTGCTCGCCGTCGGCTTGTCGTCCTACATTGACCAGTTCAGCACCGATTATTCCGGCCTGTTCGCGATGGCAACGCTGACGACGCTGCCCGTCGTAATCGTCTTCATGCTCTTCCAACGCTACCTCGTCGGTGGCCTCGCCTCCGGCGCGGTCAAGTCATGATTCGATTCTTCGTTTAGGTTTCAGGGTTCGGTGATTGATGGGTTTCGTTGTTTGGGAAGGAGCGCCCTGTGATGTCCGATCAACTTTCTCGCCGCCGGTTTCTCCAGCGGGCCGCCGTTAGTGGCGCCGCGCTTGCTGCCGCCAATCTGCTGGCGGCGTGTTCTTCGTCGTCCTCCACCCCAACCGCAGCGCCCGCTGCGACCGTGAAGCCGACGACCGCCGCCGCCGCGACGACCGCACCCGCCGCGACTGCCGCCCCAGCGGCAACGACTGCACCGGCAGCGGCGACGACGAGCGCGCCGTCCGGTTCCGCCAGTGCGGGTTCCGCGACGACCGTCGCCCCGGCCGCAGCCGCAACGACCGCGCCGGTGAAGGTCAGCGGCAATGTCGAGTACTGGAGCCGTGAGACTTTTGACAACGGCGCGCGGCAGCCGCTCGTGCAGGCACGGCTCGCGGCCTTTGACAAGGCGAACGGCACGACAAGCAAAGTGCAGTTCATGATCTTCGCGGAATCGGTGCAGAAGACGCAGGCCGCGCTCGCGGCGGGCGCGGTGCCCGATCTCGGCGAGCAGGGGCCGGATGTCACCCTCGGCTTCGCCGCCGCCGGGAACCTGCTGCCGATTGACGACATTTTCAATTCGTTCAAGGACCAGTTCCTGCCTCTGCAGAAAGAAGCGTTCGTCACTTACAACGGCAACGCGTTCAGCGTCCCGTGGTACACCGAAACGCGCGTGCTCTTCTACCATAAGGACTTGCTGGACAAGGCGGGCGTCAAGCCGCCGACGACGTGGCAGGAGTGGACGGCGGCGGCGAAGGCGCTCACCAAGGGCGAGGAGCAGTACGGCTTCGCCTTCAACCCGGAAGGGCCGGGGCCGGGGCAACTCTTCGTCCCGCTCGCTTCCTCCGCCGGAGGCAACCTGCTCGACAAGGACGGCAAGGTCAATGGCAACACGCCGGAGTTCAAGGCGTCGCTCCAGTTCCTCAGCGACCTGTATTCGAGCGGTTCCATCCCGAAGGCGTTCCCGACGTACAAGCAGAACGATGTGGATCAGCTCTTCGCCCTCAAGAAAGTCGCGATGTACTGGACGAATGGCTCGATCCTGACGACTCTCAAGACGACGGCGCCGGACGCCTTGAAGACGCTCGGCGCGGTCAAGACGCCGCCGCGCGATGCGAGCGGCACGTCGCGTTCATTCCTCGGCGGTTTCCAGCTCTTCGTCTTCAAGCAGGGAAAGAACACGGCGGCCGGCAAAGAACTGCTCAAGTACCTCTTCGACCCGGAGTGGTACGCGGACTACGTGCAGAAAACGAATGGCGGCGCGCTCCCGGTGACGAAAGCGGTCGCCGCGAAGGATACCTACCAGTCCGATCCGATCCTTAAAACGCTCGTCGAGCAGCAGCAGACTGCGATCCGCTACGGTGGCCCGGTCTATGGCAACGCGCCCTTCCTCGGCGAGGCGGAAGGCAAACTGCTTTTCAGCCAGCCGGTCATTGATGTCTTCACGGGTAAGCGGTCGGTAGACGACGCGCTGGCGACGATGGATACCGAGGTCAAGAAGCTGGCGAAGCAGGCGTAGAGGCGCTTCTAGGCTTATCTTGAGGAGGGCGTATGACTGCGACGGTTTCCGCGCAGGTTCGGGTGGATGGGTTGCGCTCGCTGGGGCCGATCCGCCGGGTCTGGGCGAGTATCGGCTATGACGAACTGAACTGGACCTATACGCCGCGCGGCAAGGCGCTCTATCGTACCCTCGGGGACGACGTTTTCACCGGCGGGCCGTACTACGTCCGTATGCACAACACCTTCACGAGCGGGAGCGGGCTTTCTCGCCCCGCCGGTGGCGGCGGTAACCCGTACCACGAGATGCCCGACGGCACGGTTCGGTATTACTGGGAGTTCCTCGACCGCACGTTCGATACGATTGTGAACAATGGCGGCGTGCCGCTGGTCGAACTCGGCTTCATGCCGCGCGACCTTTCCCGCGCAACCGTGCCTGAAGCCGTTTTTGGTGGATCGAACGATCTGGGCGTCGAGCCGTACGAGTCGGGCGCATGGAAAGCGCCGCCGAAGGACCTCGGCAAGTGGGGCAACCTCATCGCGGCGTTTGTCGCGCATTGCGTCGAGCGATACGGCGCGGCGCGTGTCGAGACATGGCGCTTCGAACTGTGGAATGAGCCGGACATTCGCAACTACTGGCACGGCACGTTCGAGGAATACGCCGCGCTCTACGATGTCACCGCCGCCGCCGTCAAACGCGCGTGCCCGGCCGCCGCTGTCGGTGGCCCCGCGACAACCGATCACGGCACGGACTTCCTCGCGCGGTTCCTCGACCATGTCGAGGCAAACGGGGTAGCCCTCGACTTCCTTTCCTTCCACACGAAGGGTGCGTACTTCACACCGCGCCGCGTCTACAACCCTTTCCTCGATGTACCGAAGGATGGCCCCTCAGCCGAGAAGATGCTCGACGACATCCGACGCAATCTCGCCGCCATCGCGGCGCATCCGCACTTCGCGGACCTGCCTGTCTATGTGGACGAGTGCGACCCGGCGGTCGGCACGATCTACGGCGTCCACGACAACCCGAACTTTGTCGTGACGAACACCGAGCAGTACGCCGCGATCGTCTGCCATCTCGCGGCAGCGCTCCTCGACACGCCGCAAATGGAGCGCATGACGCATTGGGCCTTCTATATGGAGGGCAAGCGGTGGTTCGAGGGGAACCGGACGCTCGTGGATAATGAAAATGTGGAGAAGCCGATCCTGAACGGGTTACGCCTCCTCGAACGCCTCGCGGGCGGCGCGCGATTGCCCGTTGTGACGGAGGCGCCAGGCGTCGGCGCGCTGGCGGTGCGGCACGCATCGGGCCTCCGCGTCCTCGTCTGGCACTACGATGACGAATGGTGGACCGAGGGGACGGTGGATGTCTCGCTCGTGCTCGACGAGGTTGTGGCTAGCAGCGAGGCAACACTCTGGCGGCTCGACGGGACACACGCAAACACTCATACCGCCTGGCGTGAGATAGGCGCGCCGGACGATCCAACGCCGGAGCAGATCGCCGCAATCCGATCTGCCGGAGCGTTGCGCCCGGAACCGCTCTCGGTGCAGACGGGAAGCGACACACTAACCATGCGTTTTGCGCTGCCGACACACGGGATCGCCCTTATCGAGGTCGCAACCGGCTCCTGACTGGCTTCCTACTGATCCATCACCGAGCCATCTTCGTGCAGGCGGGTGATGACGGCGCGAGGCTTGTAGGGGTGGCGCTCGGCGGCGTCCTCGGCGAGTTCGATACCGATGCCGGGCGCGTCAGGGATGACGAGGAAGCCGCCTTCGCGCTTCATCGCGCTCTTGACCATCTCGCTCTTCGGCGGCTTGTCTTCGTCCAGCGGGTACTCTTGCAGCGCGAAGTTCGGAATACATGCAGCCAATTGGAGGCAGGCCGCCGTACTGACCGGGCTGAGGGGATTGTGTGGCACGACGCCGACATGCCTGGCCTCCGCCAGCGCCGCGATCTTCTTCGCGCCCGTCAGACCGCCGCACATACAGACATCGGGCCGCACATACTGGACCGCGCCGCGCGCCAGCAGCATCTCGAACTCGTAGATCGTGTGCAGCCGCTCGCCCGTCGCGATTGGGATGCTGATGTGCTGTGCGATCAGCGCCATAGCGTCGAAGTTGTCGGGCAGCGTCGGGTCCTCGTAGAAATAGGGATGGTACGGCGCGATACCGCGCGCCAGCACGATCGCTTCCGCCGGGGTCAGTTGCCGGTGGATCTCGACGCATAAATCCACCGCGTCGCCGACCGCTTCGCGGTACTGACGCACCGTCTCGATTGCGT
>JALYXG010000449.1 GCA_030947205.1 Chloroflexota bacterium | reverse complement strand
CGCGCTCAACGCCCGCGCCGCGCAGTTGGTCGGCATCAACCCGCGCGTGATGGCCTTTCTCGCCTTTGGGGTCGCGGCGGCGTGTGGCGCATTGTCCGGCATCCTGACAACTCCGCTCTCGCCGCTCACATCGAACGCGGACGTCAACAACGCCGTCAATGGCTTCGCGGGGGCAATCGTTGGTGGCCTGATCAGCCCGGCAGGCGCGGTAATCGGCAGCCTCGTCCTCGGCATCGCGCAGACGATGATGGCGGGCTACTTCGACCCATCGTACCAACTCGTCGTCGCGCTCCTGGTAATGATCGCCGTCCTGATCGCCCGCCCCAACGGCCTCTGGCGCCGGGCCGAATAAATACACCGGAGGGGTGATGACGGTGCGGCGGGTAGTGATCGGGGTGTTGGCACTGGTGGCAGCGGTGATTGTCGTGCTGTTGCCGCGCGGGCTATCGGCGGATAAGCGGGACATCGTCATCTTCATCGGCTTGTACACGATTGTTGGGGCGGGGTTGACGCTGCTGATGGGTTTCGCAGGTCAGGTATCGCTCGGGCAGGGGGGCTTTTTCGCCGTCGGCGCGTACACCGTCGGTATCCTGACCGTGAAGACGCACTGGAACCCGTGGATCGCGCTGCTCGTCGCGCCGGTGGTGGCGATGGCGGTGGGCTATGTCGTCGGTCTGCCGCTGCTGCGCCTGCGCGGGCATCACCTCGCGGTGGCGACGCTCGCCTTCGGCATCATCGTTTATACACTCCTGAACAACCTACGCGGACTGACGGGCGGGCCGATTGGCCTCAGAGGCATTACGCAGCCGACGCTGGGCGGCAAGGTCCTCAGTGGTGACGGCTTCTATTATTTCATCTGGGTGATCGCGGCGCTTGCGCTGATCGTCGCGTACAACATCGTCCGCTCGCGCCCAGGGCGCGCGCTCCGGGCGATTGCGCAGCATGAGGGGGCAGCGGAGTCGGTCGGCATCAATGTGCGGCTCTACCGCCTGACGATCTTCGCCATCGCGGCGACCTTCGCAGGGGCAGCGGGCGGCTTGTTCGCCAGCTACTTCAAGTTCCTTTCGCCGGACTCCTTCACGCCGACGCTCTCGATCCTTTTCCTGATTATCGTCGCGGTCGGCGGGCTGGGGAATGTCTACGGCGCGCTGGTCGGCTCGGCCTCCATCGTGCTGCTGACGGAATTCCTCAAACAACTTTCGACGCGGCCCGGCGTGCCCGCCCGCGCGCCCGTCGTGCTGCAATCGCTCGTCTACGCCACGATCCTCGTCCTCATCATGCTCTTCATGTCGCGCGGCCTGCTCCCCGGCATCCAGCAATTCGTCGCGCACCTGATCGCTCGCTTCAAAGGCAACACGGTCGCGGACACACGCCAGAACGAAGCCCCGGTCGGCGACCTCGCGGACGGCTGATGCGGGGAGGGGAAGTCATTCTCCCGTTACTCGTACCGCAGGGCGTCAATCGGCTTGAGGCGCGATGCGCGCCGCGCCGGGTAGACCCCGAAGAACAAGCCCGTCGCGCAGGCGAAGAAGACAGCGATGAAGACGGATTGCGGCGAAACAATCGTCCGCTGCCACGTCTTGCCGACAATCACCGCCGCGAGCAGGCCGAAGATGACGCCGGTGAGCGCGCCGAGCAAGCTGATCAGCACTGCCTCAGTGACGAACTGCGTGAGGATGTCCTTGCCCTTCGCCCCGATCGCCTTGCGGATACCGATCTCGCGCGTCCGCTCCGTCACGCTCACGAGCATGATGTTCATGATGCCGATGCCGCCGACGAGCAGCGAGATGCTGGCGATGACGAGCAGGAAAATCTGGTACGTCTTCTGCGTTTCTTCCGCCGCCTTGATCTGGTCGGCCTGATTAGTCACTTGCCAGTCCGGCGCGCCGCTGCGGGTGCGGTGACGGGCGGCGAGGGCATCGTTGGTCTCGGCGATCGCCTTGTCCACGCTTTCTGGGGTCATCGCCTTGATCGAAATCGTCTCGATGGTGTGGCCCGCGCCCGTTGGCTGCTGCCGGTTCCCGGTGAACAGTGTCAGCACCGCCGTGATCGGCACATAGACTTGATTGTCGCGCGAGCCGAAGCCGTTGCCGCCCTTGGCCTCCATCACCCCGATCACCGTGAAGGCGATTCCGTTGAGCCGGACCATCTTGCCGATCGGGTCGGTGGAGGGGAAGAGCGCGATGGCGATGTTCGCGCCGAGATCAACGACGCGGGTCGTGCTGGTCACATCCTGATTGGAGATGAACGCGCCCGATACCGTGGCGTAGCTGTGGACATCCTGATATGAGGGCCAGACGCCGAGCGTCTCCCCGAAGGTATTGACGGTGCCGACATTCATCCGTCCGCCACGCCCGACTTCGGGGGAAAGCGCCGCCACATCGGGGAGGGTGCCGGGTTCCGCCAGCGCCGTCGCATCCTCCACCGTCAGTGTGTTCTGTGTCGAGCCGGTCGCGACGCCCGCCGACACCTGGTTCGCGCCCTTGACGGTGATGAGATTCGTACCATTGGCTTCTAATTTTTCCCGCGCGGTCGCCACGACGCCGTTGCCGATGGCGAGCAGCGCGATCACCGCACCGACGCCGATGATGATGCCGAGCATCGTCAGCAGCGTGCGCATCTTGTTCGCATTCAGGCTGTGGATGGAGGAGCGCACGCTTTCGGTGAGCGGCACGCCGCCGCCGCCGCGCGACTTCGGTGGCACACTGAGCACGGTGATCGGCGCGGGTGGCTGCTCCCGAAGCGCGACATCGGCATCCGGGACGGCGACGTTTATCTGCGCCATGCGCATGCTCCTTCTTCGACATCAGTATGACGCGGTGCAAGACCGCAATTACCATACTATCTCACGACAGTGCAGCGGACAACGAGATGTTAAATATTCACGATATTCGCATATCGCTCGCGCGTTCGCCGGTCGGTTGAAGGGCGTCACGTTATTTCCGCGCTCCTGCTGCCTCGACCAGACGCCACTCTTCCCATCGCATGTCAGAGACGGTCAAACTCATCAGAAGTGATCCCGGATTGGCGCAGAATGCTCGCGAGCGTACCAATACTCACTTCGCGATGATGGGGGACAATCGCGGTGCGCGTTTCCTCACCAATGGTCCGGGCAAACTTGACGTGGCTTCCTGACTGACTTCAACAAAGCCGACCACCTCAAGCCGTCGTTTGATCTCCCGGAACGGCAGCGGCTTACGCGGCATTCACATCAATTTCGATCGTTCGGATATGTGGTGCAGTAGTCGCTATCGGTTGCTCAAAGTGTAACTCCAGCGCCTCCTGAAGATTCCATACCGCTTCCTCTTCGGTCTCTCCCTGGCTCGCGACATCAACCTGTAGACATTGCGCGATGTACCATTCGCCTTCCCGCCACACACTCGCCGTGAACATCTGCTTCATTAACGTCCTTCTCTCTTTGATGCCTCATCGCGTTCATCAATCGTACTGCGAATCGGCAGGTAGTTCATCATAGTTGATCGGATAGCCCGCGAAGAGACATTCGCGGCAGGTGGGGCCGAGATCGAAGTGGGAGCGGCAGCGGGAGCAAAAGCCGGTGTGATACCCGAGAGCAAAGAGGCGCGCGTCCATCGGTTGGAGGGCCGCGCCGCTCGTCAGGTGACGGCATTCCGCGACGAGTAGCGCCTCCACATCGGGTGCGAGCGCGGTGGGGCGGGCGACATCGTAGCGGTTGCCGGACCAGTCGCTGATGCTGATCGTGCGAACCTCGCCGAGGTCGTAGAAGGCCTCCAAATACGCCTGCCCTTCTTCAAGGGCGACGATGGCCGAGACGTATTGAATCGCGGCGGCGGCTTCCTCCTCGCGCGCGAACAGGCGACCGGCGATCTGCAACAGGCGGTTCGTCGCGCGGCGCTGGGGGTCAGGTCGCTCGCGCTCGACCTCAACGTCCGGCATGACGCGCCTCGACGGGCGGGCGGGCAGCGCGGAGAAACGCCGCGATCCGCGCGGCGTCCTTGTGCCCCGCGACCTCCACGCCGCTCGCCACGTCCACGCCCCACGGTTTGACGGTGCGCACCGCATCACCGACATTCTCCGGCGTTAGCCCGCCCGCGAGCATGATCCGCTCCTCAGCGGCGAGCGCGGCGGCGAGCGCCCAATCGCCGGTTTGGCCCGTACCGCCGTACTGCCCCGGCACATGCGCGTCGAGCAGCGGCATGAGCGGTTGGCCGAACGGGCCGGGCGGCAGCGACCGTGCCGCCCGGCGCACTGTATCTATCCGCTCGCGCAGCGCGTCCACATCTTCGCCGGGTAGCGCGCGAACCGCCATCAGGAGCGGCACGGCGAGCCGTTCGACATCCGCCGCCGTCTCGTCGCCGGAGAGTTGGACGAGATCGAGTCCACAGCGCGCGACCGTCGCCGCGATCGTCGCCGGATCGGCATTGACGAACAAACCACTAATGAGCGGACGCGGCCCATCCTCCGCCCGGAGCGCGGCGATGATCGCTGCCGCTTCTTCCGGCGCGATGTAGCGCCTGGTGCCGGACCAGAACGTGAACCCGACAATCTCCGCCCCCGCCGCCGCCGCTGCCTGCGCGTCTTCGAGCCGCCGCACGCCACAGATTTTCACAATCGTCATCGCACATCACCGGAGGGCGCACGGCTGTGCGCCCCTACATCCTTCCCGACGGAGGAAGCCGGGCGCCCTTTGGGCAGGCGGGGGGGTTGGGCCAACGCCCGCACCGCCGCCGTGCGATCCGCTGCCGTGATGACCGCCTCGCCGACGAGCGCGGCATCGAACCCGGCCTCGGCGAGGCGGCGCATGTCGGCGGCATTCCTGATGCCGCTGAGGGCGGCGCGGACGACCGCCTGTGGCATCCGAGCGGCGAGGTCAGCGGCGAGGTCGGTATTGACGCTGAAATTGCGCAAATCCCGCTGGTTAACGCCGATCAGCGCCGCGCCGACAGCGACCGCCCGCGCCAACTCCTCCGCATTGTTCACTTCGACGAGTGCGGTCATGCCGTATTGCAGGATGGCGGCGTGAAGCGTCGCAAGCATTGTGTCGTCCAGCGCGGCGACAATCAGCAGGCAGGCATCTGCGCCCCACGCCCGCGCCTCCGCGACCTGATACGGGTCAATGAGGAAGTCCTTGCGCAACAGCGGGATCGTGCTGTCGACGGCATCGAGGCCGCGCCGCGCGATGGGCAGATGGGTCAGGCTACCGAGGAAGAACGATTCGTCGGTCAGCACGGAAAGCGCCGCCGCCCCACCGTGCGCGAACTCACCCGCGATCTGCTCCGGGTTGTAGTCCTGCACGAAGACACCCTTGACGGGCGACGCGCGCTTCAGTTCAGCGATCACCCGCACCGGCTCGCCCGCCCCGCGCCGGAGCGCGGCGAGGAAATCGCGCGGTGGCGGTGTGCGGCTCAATTTGAGTTCGATCAGGTCCATCGCGACGCGCGCCTTGCGGGCGTCCACTTCCTGCCGCTTCTTCGCCAGAATCTCGTCGAGAATCGTCCCGGTGCGTTGTGCCACGCGTATCTCCTCTCATCTGAGCACAGTATACCGTGCCGAGCGCCAAGTGCTGAGTGCTGAGTGCCGAGTGCCGAGTGCCGAGAATGATGCTACCCTTGCGCCAACATGGTGATGGATACGCGATTCCAGAAGGAGGGCATGATGGCACAGATGACGCTACCCGATTCCCCGGAAGCCTTCGCGCAGGCAACGTGGGCCGATATTTTGCCTTACTACGAAGACCTCGCCGCCCGCCCGCTCGACACTGCGAATGTCGAGAGATGGTTGCGGGATTGGGCGCGGCTCGAAGAGATGGTCGCGGAGGCGAGCGCGATCGCCTACAACGCTTACACAACCGACACGGCGAGCGAAGCGAAGGAAGCGGCGCAGACGCGCTTTTCCAGCGAGATCGAGCCGCAGATGCACGAGCAGCATGTCGGCCTCTCGAAGCGTCTTCTGGACCTCGGCTACGAGCGCGCAGAATTGGCGACGTTGCTGCGTAGTTTCCGCAACCAACTGGAAATCTTCCGCGAGGAGAATGTGCCGCTCGTCGGCGACGAAGAGCGGCTGAACACGCAGTACAACAAGATCACGGGTGGGCTGACGGTTGTCTGGGAGGGCGAAGAAATCCCCCTGCCCCGCCTGCAACCGTATCTGCTCGACCCGGATCGCGCCGTGCGGGAACGGGCGTGGCGGCTCGGTTCCCAGCCGTACATGGATCAGCACGATGCGCTGGCGGACATCTTCGACCAGCAGTATGCCCTGCGCCAACAGATGGCGAAGAATGCCGGATTTGCCAACTACCGCGACTACATCTTCCGTGCCAAGGATCGCTTCGACTACACCCCGGCGGACTGCGAACGGTTCCACACCGCTGTTGAGCAGACCGTCGTACCCGCCGTCGCGCGCCGGTTCGAGCGACGGCGGCAACAGATGGGCCTCGATACGCTCCGGCCGTGGGATACCGCCGTTGACCCCGAGGGCCGTTCGCCGCTCAAACCGTTCGACAACGTCGGCACGCTGATCACGCAGGCGGAGACGATCTTCGCGCGCGTGGACCCGAAACTCGGCGAGTACTTCACGACGATGGCGACGGAACATCTACTCGATCTCGACAGCCGTAAGGGAAAGGCGCCGGGCGGTTATTGCATTGACTACCCATATCGCGGTCGGCCATTCATCTTCATGAATGCCGTCGGCGTTAACGGCGATGTCGAAACGCTACTCCACGAAGCGGGGCACGCCTTCCATGTCTTCGAGGCGCATCACATCCCCCTCTACTGGCAGCGCAGCCCCGGCTCGGAGATGGCGGAAGTCGCCTCGATGAGCATGGAACTGCTCACCGCTCCTTACCTCGCCAAGCAGGACGGCGGCTACTATGACACTGCCGCTGCCCGCCGCGCACGAATCGAGCATCTGGAAGGCATCCTCCAGGCCCTCCCGCACATCGCCGCCGTTGATGCCTTCCAGCACTGGATCTATATCAGCGGCGAGGGGCACGACCGCGATGCCCGCGACACTGCCTGGCTCCGCCTCCGCGCCCGCTTCGAGCAGGGCGTGGACTGGAGCGAGCTGGAACAGGAGCGGGTAGCGCGCTGGTACCGCCAGTTGCACATCTTCCTCTACCCGTTTTACTACATCGAGTACGGCATCGCGCAACTTGGCGCCTTGCAGGTGTGGCGCAACAGCCTCGCGGACCACGCGGGGGCGCTGGCGGCGTACCGGCGGGCGCTGGCGTTGGGTGCGACGGCACCCTTGCCGCAACTCTTTGAAGCGGCGGGGGCGGAACTGGCGTTCGACGCCGAGACAATGGGCGGCCTCGTCGCCCTCATCGAGGCGCAATTAGCCGCGCTCGAACGCGAAGGATAATCGGTACACGTCGCGGAAAGTGAGTGAGATTGCTATGGCATCGCAGCGCTACGTCCAGCCCGGCTGGTTCACGACACACGTCTTCAATCGCATCGTCGCGCTACTGACGCGTCTCGGCATCAGCGTTTATGGTTCGCGCGTCCTCGCGGTGCGCGGCCGCACGAGCGGCGAGTGGCGGACGACCCCGATCAACTTGCTCGTCCACGACCATGAGCGCTATCTCGTCGCGCCGCGCGGGATCACCCAATGGGTGCGCAATATCCGGGCAAGCGGTGCGGGCGAACTGCGAGTCGGGCGCCGGACCGAGCCGATCCACGTTGCGGAGTTACCCGATGACGAGAAGCCCGCTGTGCTGCGCGCCTATCTCCGCCGGTGGAAATTCGAGGTTGGCGTCTTCTTTAAGGGGATCGGCCCCGACGCATCCGAGCAGGAACTGCGTCGGATCGCGCCGGATTATCCGGTCTTCCGCATCCTGCCGAAGCGCTGAAGCGACGAGAACGGCTGATGCCCGCAGAAGCCCTTGCACGGCATGCGGCGCGGGTGTATATACAAAGGACAAATGACCCTGCGCTGTGCGTGATGTCTCCATTATGCCATTGAGCCAATACTTCAATGTGCGGGAGCCATAACCCATCAGGAGCGAGGCCGCCGGTGAGTAACCGGCGTTACCATTCCGGGTGGCGGGGCGCCCACCTGCCTCGGCAGGTTCAGAGCAAAACTTGACACACGGCAGGGCGGGGCCACTCTCTGTAGGACTGAGCGATCCGGGTGCCCTTTGGGCGGGATGAGGACTGAGTATGGGGGACGAGACACGCAACTCAGTCCTCAGTCCTCAGTCCTCAGTCCTGCATCTCGTTCATGGCGATGACGCGAAGGCGACGCGCGAGATTGTCGCGCAGCTCCAGGCGGCGCACGCGGAAACCGATCCCAGCGGACTGAATACGACGATTCTCGACGGCGATGCCGCGACCGTGAGCGCGGTAATTGCGGCGTCCGACGCGCTCCCGTTTTTCGGCAGCGGTCGGTTCGTGCTCGTGCGCGGGCTGCTCGGTCGCTACCTGCAGCCGGCCGAGGGACAGCGCGGTCGGCGCAAGGCGACGGACCTCGATGCACTACTACCGCTGGCAACGTTTTTGTCGGCGATGCCCGCGACGACCACGCTCGTCTTCTGGGAATCGGGCACACTCAATCTTTCTACCCTCCCCGCGCCGGTGCGCGAGGCACTGCTTGCGGGGATGGTTCACACCGCCGGTCTGCCCGCCGCGAATGAGCGCGACGCCTGGCTACGCTGGATCCGCGATCGCGCAGTGACGGAGGGTGTCAAGATCGAACGGCCCGCCGCCGAGGCGCTCCTAAACGCGCTTGGCGCATCCGCCACCGGCCCGACGGGCGCACTGCGGCTGGAAAGCGAGATCGCCAAACTCGCCACGTACGCGTTCGCGCTCGACGAGGGCGGCACGATCACCGCCGCGCATGTGGCAACGCTCGTCGCGGAAGCGGCGAACGAACAAACCTTCGCGTGGCTCGACGCCGTGATCGGCGGCAACGCACGCGAGGCAGTGACCCGCACCGAGCAACTGCTCGCCGCCGGCGAGGAGCCGATGCGGCTACTCGCGCTCCTCGCCAGCCAGGCCGGCTATCTGACGCGCGCAAAGCGGCTCGGCACTGTGCCGCAGAACGATGCGGCGAGCCTGCTCGGCGTCGCGCCCAATCGCGCCTACCACCTGTTGCGCGCGGCGCGCGGCGTGGATGCTGATCGAATGGCGACGGCCATGCATGATCTCGTGGCAGCGGACGAAGCGGTCAAGATGGGCGTCGCGACCAGCGATGCGGATGCGCTCCTCTGGGCCGTCCTCCAGGTTGCCCGCCTCGGCCCCCCCGGCCCTGCCTGGGACCACCGCACCGACCTCCCCTGAGATACGATAGCGCAGAGGTCGCAGAGAACACAGAGGAACACACGAAAAGAGGGAAGTGGAAATTTTTCCTCCCCCCTCTTGTTTTCTCCGCGGACTCTGCGGCCTCTGTGCTACGTCGCCCCGTTACTTCCCGAGGGCGTTGTATTTTGCCATCAGGCGGCTCTTGCGGCGGGCGGCATTGTTGCGGTGGATGACGCCCTTGGAGGCGGCCCGGTCGAGCGCGCTGATCGCGTCGCCGACAGCGGTCGCGGCATTGGACGTATCGCCCGCCTCGATCGCGGTGCGCGCGCGGCGCACGTAGGTGCGCGTCGCCGAGATAATCGGGCGGTTGCGCTGACGGCGCCGCTCGCTGACCCGCATGTCCTTCATGGATGACTTAAGATTCGGCACGCGCTTCTCCTGCTTCTTTCTTCATCATCCGAACGAGACCGGATGCGATGCGTACCCACCGGCAAACACTGGCGCGGGCGCGTCTGGTAGACTATCACGGATGACGGTTCCGTGCAAGCCGGATACACTACGCTGCCTCGCTCGAAGACGAGGGCGGGGGCAGCGCACCGAGGAGAGCGCTTGCGTTATGCAGATTGACGGGGCTGTGTCGGCGTCCGACCTGACGCCCGAGGAGCAAATCGAAAAGACCCGGCGCATCCCGTGGGTGCCGCGCCCCCCGAAG
>JALYXG010000425.1 GCA_030947205.1 Chloroflexota bacterium | reverse complement strand
GCGCCGCAATGGTCGGTGTACTCGCCCTGCTCCAGATGTACGCGGGCATCTTCGCCCATGTCTTCGCGACCGGTCGCCGGGTGTCCGGGACGCCCTTCACCGATCAGCGGACGCTCGCGACGGCGATCGTGATCGCTGCCGGCCTGATCGTCGCGGCGCTGACGACGAAAGCGCTTGTGCGCCGCGCTACCCTGATCGCACCGTTCGCCTTTGCCGCGCTGCTCCTGCCCACGGAGATCGGTGATGCGGCGACCGTTGTCGGCTGGTCCGCGCTCGCGGTCGGGCTATGCCTGATTGCGCGGCGTGACCGGGCGGGCAACGCCGCGTACCTCGGCGCGGCGGCCGCCCTGCTCGGCGTCGCGTTCAGCGTCGCCTTCGCCGTGGTCGCGCCCCTCAGCCGCCTCGCGGTGCATGCGATGGCGACCGGCGGGCACACGCTCTTTCTCAGCGGCGCGACAGCGGCGCTCGGCGCGATTGTCGCTGCCCTCGTTGTCGCGGCGTGGCAGTATCGCGCGGAGCGGTTCGCACCGTGGCTCGCGGCGGCGGCGGGCGCGATTGCCGTGTATCTGCTCTCGGTCGGCATCGTGGATGAATTTCAGCGCCATGTAATGACAGGGACAACACAGACAAGCCTCGCCAGTCTCCAGAAGCAGGCGCAAGTCACACTTTCGATTGTCTGGGCGCTGCTCGGCGGCGCAGCGTTCGTCGTCGGGCTCGTGCGACGGCTGGCGGCGCTCCGCATCGGCGGCCTCGCGCTACTCGGTATCGCGACCGTCAAGGTTTTCCTTTTCGACCTCGCCTCGCTGGACGCGACCTACAAAGTGCCGTCGTTGATCGGCCTCGGCATCCTGCTCCTCGCCAGCTCCTACGTCTATCAACGCCTCAAGCCCCGCGACGACACAACGAACCAGCCCACCGAGGAACGCACCGCGTAATCGGGCGAAACCGGGGAGAACCGCAAAGACGCAAAGAACGCGGAGAAGAGAGATCGAATCACCAAGACACCAAGAACACCAAGCGGGAACAAAGAAGGGAGGATGAAAACAAAGAGATTCTCCCTCTCTTTCTTCTCTTTCCTCCTTGGTGTTCTTGGTGTCTTGGTGGTTCGATTCCCTCCCCCGTGCTAGACGGTAACGCCGAGGCGGGTGAGGGCGGCGGTGGCGCGGGGGCAGTCGTCGCCGGTCGTTTGCAGCGCTTCGCGGTAGCAGGCGGTCGCGGACGGAAGATCACCACGCGCTTCGTACCGCCCGGCGAGGGCAAGGAGGACATCGGTCTGCTGGCCGCGCAGCAGTTCCCGCCGCTCCTCGACGTACGCGCTGTCGCTGTAGAAGGGGCAGTCGTCCAGATACTCGCCACGATAGAGAGCGCGCGCTTCCGCTAAGGCGGCGATGGCCGTGTCGGCGTCCGTCCCCGCGCTGGCGGCGATGTGCGCGCGGAACTGGAAGAGGTCGCTCCAAACAACGAGGGCGGGATCGAGGCGATAGCGGTCGTTGTGGTAGATGATTGCCGTTGCCTCGCTGCCGCGTGTCAGGTCGGGTTCCAAGGTGCGACGCAGACCGCCGAGCGTCCGGTGGAAGGCGAGATCGGCCTTGTCGAGCGGCACATCAGGCCAGATCACATCGAGGAATTCGTCCTTCGCGACACCCCGCTCCGCGCGGTCGAAGAGGAAGGCGAACATCGCCTCCGCCTGACGCGTGCCCGCCTTCGCACCGCCCCACTGCCGGATGCGCTCGCCATTGCGTTCGACACGGAGCGGCCCGAGCGCCCAGACATGCAGGGCGAGGGCACGTTCGGGCGGCGCGGCCACCGTGAGGGCGTCGGCGAGGGCACGCTCCTGCGATTGCAGTGCGGCCCGTTCCGCGCCGAGGGCGTCGAGCGCGGCGACCTGGCGCGTTTCCCGCTCGTCGAGATGGAGCGAGGCGGCGAGAAAGGCGGCGGCGTTCGCCAGCAGGTCCGTTTCGGCGGCGGTGTAAGGGAGATGGGAGCGTTTCGCCCCGACGGCGAGCATGCCGATTGCGCGATCCGCCACGCGCAAGGGTAGGGCGAGCGCCGCGCCGTCTTCCGCGAGGGGCAAGCCATAGGCGGCAACGGTTTCGCCCGTCGTTTCCGTGACCGTGGCGGCACGGATGCCGAGCGCGCGGCAGAGTTGGGCCAGTGCGGGCTGGATTGCGGCGCGCGGTCGTTGCGCGGTCAGCAATTCATCGCCGAGCGCGCGCATCAGACGGCGACGCGCCCGCTCGCGCCGCCCGACATGCGGAGTGAGGAGTGCCCCGACCCGCGCGCGGAGCGGATCGAAGAGCGCGACGGTCAGGACAATTGCCAGCGCGGTGACGAGCGGCGTGTCGGTCTTGAGCAGATGTCGAGACAGGCGTTCCAGACCGAGCAGGAGGGCAACATACGCAACGGTCAGCACGCCCGTGGCGAGCGTGGAGGAGAAGGAGCGGCGCGCAACGCCCGGATCGAGGAAAAGCCCCTGCGCGAAGACCGCGTATGCCGCGAGGCCGAGACTGGCCGCGATCAGCGCCGTGCCGGGCCATTCCGGGTAGCCGAGATCGGCGAGCAGGATCGTCGCGACACCGCCGACCGCCGCGCAACCCGCCGCCAGGAGGAGGGCGGTCAATTGCTCGCGCCCCGCGCCCGTCCGGCCCGCCGCGCGCCACGCCCGCCAGACCCACCAGACCGTCAGTGCGAGGAGAAGCGCGCGGAAGCCGATCCATGCCCAGCCGAGGAGCGGCGCGGCGCTCCCGCCGATCGTCCGGTACGGCGGGCGCACGGCGATTGGGTGATCGCGGTCCGCGAGAGAAAGTACGGCGACGAGCAGCCCCACGCCATACGCCACAGCGAGCGCGACCGATTGCGCCCGCTCCCATCGCCTGCGCGCCGTGGCCGCGAAGATGAAATGGAGGAAGGCGGCGAGTAATAATGGCGCGATGGCGATCTCCGCGCCGCTCGCTGCCCGGCGCACACCGTTGTCCGCCGTCAGATGACCAACAACGCGCACCGCGCCCCATGCCGCGATTAAGCAGGTCAAGAGGGCGAAAACCCGCGCGGGCAGGGCGCGCGGCGTGCGGGTCAGCGCTACCGCACCCAGCCACGTCGCGAGGACGGCGACGACAAACTCCGCACTGACCGAGAGAGCCGACATGTCCGCCGCTATCCCACGATGAAGGTGGCGAGCGCGGTGACGACGAAGTATTCCGGGTCCGGATCGCCGAGGTCAAGCACCGGCGGTACCGGTTCCGCGAGTTGCGTGACGGTGTGACTGATCGTCTGTATCTTGAGCGGGGAGGAGGCCGCCTCGATGTAGGCGTTGATCGTCGCTGCGACATTTGCCAACGCTTGCTGCGCTGTCGCGCCGTACTTGCAGAACGCGATCACGTGTTGCGGCATCTTCATCGGCGTTTCCACATTCCCTTCCCTCCTGTTAGCGTTCGTTTCATGCCCGGTCGCTGTCTAGTGTAACCCAACGGGCTGACGCCGCGCTCGATGACATTTCTGTCAACGAGCGCGGAACCGGAGTGTCCCTCGATTGTCAGACGAGGAGGTATCATGACAACAACGGCGACACGATGCACGCCGTGAACAGGTATGATAGCGGGCGTAGGGTGGCGCGCACCGATCCAGGGGAAGAAGGTAAACGTCCGCATGATCCAGACGACATCACCGGCACGGACCACGCTCTCGCGGCGGCGATTCCTCACGCTGGTATCAGCGCTCGCGGCATCTGCTGCGCTCGCGGCATGCGGCGGGTCCAAGGCGGAGGCGACCGCCACGACCGCGCCGGACGGCGTCCCGACGACCCCGACGGATGCACTGACCGACACCGCCGCGACTGCCACACTCCCGCCGCCGGCAACGGCGAGCCTGTTGCCCTCGACTGCCGTCCCATCGGCGATCCCCGCCCCCACCGCGACGAGCGACACGCGCGGGATGATGTTCCGGCCGCTAGGCGTCATCAACGTCCGGCAGTACGGCGCGGCGGGCGACGGCGCGACAGACGACACCGCCGCGATCCAGGCGGCGATTGATGCCGTTCCCCCCGCCGGGGGCACCGTGCTCTTCCCGCCGGGCACCTACATCGTCGCGCCGCAGCGGACGGTCGGCATCGCCATCAAGAGCAACCTGCGGCTCGCCGGCGCGGGCGCGGCAAGCGTTTTGAAGATCAAAGACCACCTCGGCGACTGGCAGCGGCTCCTGTCGCCGCGCACCATCGGCGGGCGGGTCGAGAACTTCATCGTCGAGGACCTCGCGTTCGACGGAAACATCCTCAACAATCCTGAGGCGCTGATTGACAACACGGTGGACGCGACTTACCAGACGTTTGTCCACATCACGGCGGGGGCCAACCTCACCGTCCAACGCTGCCGGTTCGCACCCTATTCCGGCGTCTGGGCGATTTCGTTCAATGGCAGCGGCATCCAGAACTGCGCGGTGACGGACTGCTTCTTCCAGTTCGTGATGCGGGACGGCAGCCCGGACTACGACAACTCGGCCGTCTACGTCGAGGGAGTCAATTACACCTTTTCGGGTAACCGCTTCGAGGGCGTCCCGATGCCGAACCGGGGGGCACGAGCCTGCATGGAGGCGCATGGCGGTCCGGCGGAGGTCTTCAATAACACCTCGACCGGCTTCCAGACGATCCTCAACATCGTCGGCGCGTACAATGCGGGCGGCAGCCCCGGCGACATCAACTGCCACGACAATACTTGCACCGACGCCCTGCAAGGGATCATGCTCTGGCCGACGCTGCCGAACAACCTAAAGAATGTCACGGTCGCGAACAACACGATCGTCGTCGCGCAGAGCAAATACGGCCCGGTGGACACGGCGGGCATTTACGTGCTCTTTTCCCCCGAGGCGAAGGGGCGGGCGGAAAACATCGCGATTACCGGCAACACGATCCGCTTCGAGGATGAGGGCGCGGGCCGCTCCGGATTCTTCTACTACAATTCCTCCGGCATCGGGCTGCACAACCTCGGCGGCGTATCGGGCGTGGTGATTGACGGCAACACGATCGAACTTGCCCCCTCGGCGGGCGTCGCGATTGGCCTGCCCGAACCGGGCAAGCGGGTGTTCGACAGTGTTCGGGTGACGAACAACCAGATCATCAACCCCGGCCAGAATCTTGGCTTCCCCGCCGATTTCCGCGCGGGCGTGCTGGTCAGCTCGACCGCATCGGGCATCGAGATCAGCGGCAACACGATCGTGGACACATTTGCGACGCCCCACTGCCCCGCCGCTGTCGTTTTCGACCCTGCGCGCGGCAACACGTATCGCGGGATCAAGGTGACGAACAACACGATCACCGCCGCCACGAACCTGCCCCTCATCCTGCCCCCCGGCGC